>JARRRO010000157.1:0-4921 GCA_037380645.1 Gammaproteobacteria bacterium
ATTACGATGTTCTGGGGAGTGGCCCGCTTCAGGTACAGGGAATAGATGAAACCGTAGCCCACCAGGGAGACCAGGGTCAGCACTGCGGTCAGGGTGTTCACCAGGAACGTCAGGATCAGCATTGACGCCGCGCACAGTGCAAAGGCAAACACGATGGCCCTGGCCTCGGTGATGCTGCCGCTGGGCAGCGGTCGCCGTCGCGTGCGCGACATGATGGAATCGATGCGCTGATCCACCACATGGTTGATGGCCGCCGCCGAGGCGGCGGCGAGTCCTATCCCCAGGGAGCCGAAGGCCAGCGCGGGCAGCGGCACCATGCCTGGCACGGCCAGGAACATGCCCACCACGGCGGTGAACACGATGAGCGCAATGATCTTAGGCTTGCACAGCGCCAGGTAATCACGCCAGCCGGAAATTAGAACGATTGACGACACGGCTATTTCACCTCGGTTGCTTCAGGGACATTTCTTTGGAGCGGGACAGATACAGCAGCGCCACCAGAACCAATAATAATAACGCGGCAACCCCGTTGTGCGCCACCGCCGTAGGCAGGGGCAGGATGAAGATGACATTGGAGATCCCCAGGCCGATCTGGATCAGCAGAACCAGGAGCAGGACCGCGCCTACCTTTTTAATAAGCCGGGGACGGGCGCGCAGGGCGCGGACGGCAACGGCGCACAGGACCAGAAAGGTCACCAGGGCCCCGACGCGATGGCTCATGTGGATCGCCGTGCGACCCGCGGCGTCCAGGACTCCCCCGTCGTAGTTCGTCCCCGCGCCGTGCCAGAGGGTAAAGGCCTCGCCGAAGTTCATCGGGGGGAACCAGGCGCCACCACGGCAGGTGGGAAACTCCGGGCAGATCAGGGCAGCGTAGTTGCTGCTGGTCCAGCCGCCCAGAAAGATCTGGCCGGCAAGGACGACCAGGCCGAGGATCACCCATGGCCTTAAGGACCGGTCGGTATCCTCGTTGTTGACCATGAACAGCTGGCTGAGGACCAGCCAGAACAGCAAGGCCAGGATGGTCATGCCCCCCAGCAGGTGGGCGGTGACGATCGCCGGCGTCAACAATCGCGTCACCGTCCACATACCCAGCAGCGCCTGCCCTACCACCAGCAGGGCCAGCAGGGTGGCGATGGCGGGGGAGACGACGCGCCGCCGCTGGCGCCAGGCCAGCAGGGTTATGGTGAAGATCAAAAGCCCCAGAGTGCCGGCAGCATAGCGGTGGATCATCTCCTTCCAGGCCTTACCCCGGTGAATGGTCTCGCCGGCGTAGGCCTTGCTCGTGGCCTTGCCGCTTTCGGGAACCACCATGTGACCGTAACAGCCGGGCCAGTCCGGACAGCCCAGGCCGGCGTCGGAAAGGCGCACATAGGCCCCGAGAACGACCACGGCGTAGGCGAGCACGAAGGCACAGACGGTGACGGCGAACAGCATCCGGCCCTGCATCAGCCTACCCACGAATAGCGCAGCAGATGCTGCAGATCGTCGATGATGCCGCTGGGATCGGCGTCCCGCTCGTAGCTCATCATCAGGAAGCCGCGCGGATCGATGATATACGTCCGCCCGGCGCTGAGCGGCTTATCCCCTTCCGCCAGCCGGAACTGGCGCAGTAGCGGCCCGGGGTTTTCCGGATCGGCGATCAACTGGCCAGCATAGTCGTGCCGCTGCCTGGGGCTCAGGGTGACGTGCCCCGGCCCCACATCCAACAGGACGCGTTGCACGCGCATGGCGTGCCGACCCTGGGCCAGGCGGATCTGGCGCAGGCGGTATAGGTTCTGGTCACATTCGCTCCTGCACTCCCCGTCCACCAGATAGACCAGGCTCCACTTGCCGTACAGGCTCGCCGCGCCCCCGTTAGGATCGATCAGGGAAAGGTCCGCCAGTTGCCGTGGCGGGTCGATGAGACGGCCGTGGTTGGTGCCGTCTCCGCCCCGGCCGACCTGGGTGAAATAGAAAAGCAGCCAGGCCAGGACCACGGGAGCGGCGAACAGGGCCACTAGCAGGATCAGGATCCGCCGCTGTCGTCGCTGCGCCGGTGTTGTTTCAGAACTCATGTCGGGGTTTTCCGATTTGTATTCAGTACCACGTACAGGACCACCAGGACCGCGGCCATGGTGAACCACTGGAATGCGTAGCCCAGATGGTGCATCCGGCCGAAGCCGGGTGGGGTCCAGTCCCGCACGAAACCGCTGCCCGCCTCCGGTTCCAGCCGCACCACGTAGGGCAGCAGGGTCCAGTGCCGGGACTTGGCCAGTCCGGCCAGGTCCAGGTGCTGCACCCGCACCAGTCCGCCGCCCAGCTTCTCGCCGCCGGGCCCGCCCAGCGCTATGCCCGCGGACTGCGGCGCCTTGGCCACGCCAAGGATCCGCACCGGTCCGGTCGGCGTGGGAAACGCCGGCACGACGTCGCGTCGCGGCCCCGCCGGGATCCAGCCGCGATTGACCAGGACCAGTGTGTCCTGTCCCTCCAGCTTTAAGGGCGTATAGACCAGATAGCCCGGCACGCCCTTTTCAATCTGTTCATCCAGCAGAAACTGCTCGGAGGTCAGATAATGACCGCGCAGCAGGCATTCCCGCCACATCATCGCCTCCCTGTCGCCCCGCAGATCCCGGGCGGCGGCCAGGTCCACCGGTGCCTCCTTCCTCTTCTCCAGAAAGGCCTGTTTCATTGCTTCCTTCTGGTGAGCCCGATCTATCTGCCAGAATCCCAGGCTGATCAACAGCGGCAACAGCAGGAGGGTGGCGACGGTGGGCCACAGCCCCGGACGGAATTTCCAGACAGCCATGGAGAAACCTAGTGGATAAATTGTATTTCCATGCGGAACGGTGTTAGTCTCTAATCCCTCTCATCGATCACGCATTCTACAGGATTGACCCAATGGATCCCGGCCTGATCTTCAAGGGCGTTGTCATAGTGCTTCTGCTCTTCATATTCATTTCCCTTACCACCGGGATGCTGTTCCTGATTCAGGACAAGGGGAAATCGGACCGCACGGTCAAGAGCCTGACCGTGCGCATTGTCCTGTCCCTGGTCGTATTCGTCCTGCTCATCGTGGGTTTCGCCACGGGGCTGATCAAGCCCCACGGGCTGCCGCAGGTCAACCAGGCCCAGACGCAAAAGGCGCTGCAATAAACCGCCTCGCAGCGCCTTTCTGTTGAAGGGTGTTCCGTTCTTACAGCCAGTAGACAAACACGAACAGGAACAGCCATACCACGTCGACGAAGTGCCAGTACCAGGAAACCGCCTCGAAGCCGAAGTGGTCGTGCTCCGAGAAATGTCCCTTCAGCGAACGCGCCCAGATCACCACCAGCATGGTGGCGCCCATGGTCACATGAAACCCGTGAAACCCGGTGAGCATGAAGAAGGTGGAGCCGTAGATCCCGGAATGCAGGGTCAGTCCCAGTTCCTCGTAGGCGTGGATGTATTCATGGGCCTGCATGCCCACGAAGATGAAACCCAGGGCAAAGGTGGCGAACAGCCACCAGCATAGCCCGGTCCGGTTTCCTTTCTTTAAGGCCCAGTGGGCCAGGGTCACGGTCAAGCCGCTGGACAGCAGGATCAGGGTGTTTATCGCGGGAATACCCCAGGCAGGCATGACACTGTGGTACTGGTTGAAGTCCGAGGGCTTGGGCATGACGTGCAGGGGCCAGCTGGCCGAGAAATCCGGCCACAGAAAATGATGGGTCGCGAAACCGTTGCCCACGCCGTCCAGCCACGGCACCGAGTAGATGCGGGCGTAGAACAGGGCGCCGAAGAAGGCGGCGAAAAACATCACCTCGGAGAGAATGAACCAGCCCATGCCCCAGCGGAAGGACACGTCAACCTGCTTGTTGTAAAGCCCCGAGACGCTTTCCCGGATCACCGTTCCGAACCAGCCGCTCAGCATAAAGATGAGCACGGTCAGCCCGGCCCCGAGGAGCAGAGTGCCGAACTGCGATCCATTGAGGAGGAGAGCCGCCCCCACAAAGGTTGTGAACAGGGCGATGGACCCCATGAGCGGCCAATGGCTGGGATCAGGCAGGTAGTATGAACTGTGTGACTCCGACATTGTCATTCCCCATTTCCGATTAACGTTATGTTCTTGTCGTCCGCGGGCCGTCCCGCTCCGGCGCCGGCCCTAGAGATGATTTAAAATAAACCCGAAATAAAACAGCAGGGCGATGATCCCGAGTATGATGGCGAGGCGCCGGTTTTTCTTCGCCCGCTGTTTCTCGTCGTCCTGCTGCCTGTCCGGATCCAAACCGTCTCCCTACGAATGCGCCGTGGCGTCCGTCACCTGCGGCGGCGTCGTGAAACTGTGATACGGCGGCGGCGAGGGCAGGGTCCATTCCAGCCCGTGGGCGCCTTCCCAGACCTTGTCGCTGGCCTTTTCCCCGCCGCGGACGCACTGGATGACCGCGATCACCAGCAGCAACTGACTCAGTCCGAACACGAACCCGCCGATGCTGGAGACCTGGTTCCAGCCGGTGAACTGCACGTTGTAATCCGGGATACGCCGCGGCATGCCGGCCAGGCCCAGGAAATGCTGCGGGAAATACAGCACATTCACGGAAATCACCGACAGCCAGAAATGCCACTTGCCCAGCTTCTCGTTATACATATGGCCGGTCCATTTCGGCAGCCAGTAGTAGGCGCCGCCCATCATGGCGAAGGCGGAGCCGGTCACCAGGACGTAATGGAAGTGCGCGACCACGAAATAGGTGTCCTGGTACTGGAAGTCGGCCGGCGCCACGGCCAGCATCAGGCCCGAAAAGCCGCCGATGGTGAACAGTATGACGAAGGCGATCGCAAACAGCATCGGCGTCTCGAAGGTGAGGGAGCCTCGCCACATGGTCGCCACCCAATTGAACACCTTTACTCCCGTGGGCACAGCGATGAGCATGGTGGAATACATGAAGAACAGTTCGCCCGCCAGCGGCAT
>JARRRO010000158.1:0-4915 GCA_037380645.1 Gammaproteobacteria bacterium
GGATCACGTGTCCCAGTGCCATCCCCAGGGCCGCATCGGTGCCCTGCTTCGGTGACAGCCACATATCCGCGAACTTGGTGGCCTCGGCGTAGTCCGGAGAGACGGTGACAATCTGGGTACCGTTGTAGCGCGCCTCGGTCATGAAGTGGGCGTCGGGGGTGCGGGTCTGAGGCACGTTGGATCCCCACATCATGATGAATTTGGCGTTGTACCAGTCGGCGGATTCGGGCACGTCGGTCTGCTCGCCCCAGGTCATGGGCGAGGAGGGCGGCAGGTCGCAGTACCAGTCGTAGAAGGACAGGCAGACACCGCCGATGAGAGAAAGATACCGGCTGCCGGCGGCGTAGGAGACCATGGACATGGCCGGGATGGGGGAGAAGCCGATGACGCGGTCCGGTCCCCATTTTTTTACCGTATAAATATTGGCGGCGGCGATGATCTCGTTGACTTCTTCCCAGGTGGAGCGCACCAGTCCGCCCAGCCCGCGGCGTTTCTGGTAGCTGCGACGCATGTCCTCATCACCGACGATGGAGGCCCAGGCGGCAACCGGGTCGTTGTGAACCTGTCGCGCCTCGCGCCATAGTTTGAGCAGCACACCGCGTACCATGGGGTATTTCAGGCGCGCGGCGCTGTAGATATACCAGGAATAACTGGCGCCGCGCGGGCAGCCGCGCGGCTCGTGGTTGGGCAGGTCCGGGCGGGTGCGCGGGTAGTCGGTCTGCTGGGTCTCCCATGTGACCAGGCCGTCCTTGACGTAGATCTTCCAGGAACAGGCCCCCGTGCAATTCACGCCGTGGGTGGAACGCACGATTTTGTCGTGCTGCCAGCGCTGCCGGTAAGCCTTCTCCCAGGCGCGGTCTTCGCGCGTGGTGCGGCCGTGACCGCCGGCGAATTCACCCTGGACCTGCCGGAAGAACATCAGCCGGTCGAGAAAATGGCTCCTGATCCGCCCCGTTTCATGATGGTATTGCTTGTCATGTGACGGCGCCTGCCGGTTTCCTTGTACGCGTATGCTTGAGCAGCCAGGTCAGGAGCAGGCACAACAGGGCGAGGAAGACGTAGACTACATAGCCGTGTGCATAGCCGATGGAGCCCTGGAGTTCCACCGCCCAACCGAGCAATGGTGGGACGGCGAAGCCGCCCAGCGCGCCCAGGCCCCCGACCCAGCCGGCGGCGCCGCCGACGGCGTCCGGGACGTAATCGGGAACCATGCGGAACACCGCTGCGTTGTTGACTCCCATGCCGACGGCAACCAGCATCAGGGTGATACCGGACAGGACGGTATTGGTCGAGAAGCTCACCAGCGCGGCGCCTGTAAACAGGATCAGGAAAGATACGATAGCCACGTATTCACCGCCATAGCGATCGGACAGGTTTCCCCCCGGCACGCGGATCAGGGACGACAGCAGTGAGAAAGCCGCGGTCATGATCACCGCCGTCCAGTGCGACACTTCAAAAAATCTCTGCCAGTAAGTAGGCAGCCAGGCGGTGAGGGCAAGGAAGCCACCGAAAGTTGTGAAGTAGAGGATCACCAGCACCCAGGTGCGCCATATTTTTGCCGCCTCCCACAAGGCGTGCGCGGCCGATTTCTGTGGAAACACCTCCTGGCCCTGCTGCTCGGCCATCTCGCGGGCCTCCTCACGTTCGAAGCCGTGCTTGCGCAGCTGGAAATACCAGGCGTTATGCCCCAGAAACACATAAAGCACGATGCCACCGATCACGATCCCCAGCGAGACCAGGTAGGCGGCCCACAGTCCGCCGAAAGTGATAATCAGCGGCAGGATCAACGCCACCAGGCCGGGCGAGGTATTACCCAGACCGGCGTAGGTTGACAGCGCTGCTCCCTGGCGGCTGCGGGGATACCAGTAGGATACCTGTCCTATGCCGACACTGAACGTGGCAATGCCGCAGCCGCCCAGGGCGCCGAACAGCAGCAGCAGGGGGTAGTGTTCCTGGGTCAGTTGGTCCGGATACAGGCTGAGCAGCATAAACCAGAGACCGGCAATCCCCACCACAGACAGAGACAGCAGGATAAGAAACGGCAGCTTGCCGCCGGTACTGTCCACCCAGGCACCGAAGGGGATGCGCAGCAGCGATCCGGTCAGCAGGGGGATGGCGACCAGGAGGCCGACCTGGCTCGGGCGGAGCTGCATGACGTCGATGAAGGCATTGGCCGTGGGGCCGAACAGGGATACCGCCCCGAAACCGATGAAGAAACCTAACGTTGCTCCGAACAGGGCCCTGGCGGGACTGCCGCGGAAGATGAAGGCAGTCGATGTCGCGTGTGCAGGCATGTGGAGCCCCCGTTCTGTCCGTTTAGCTCGAGGCAAGGTAAAACAGGCGGAGTGGCAGGACTTTGACCTAGGTCAAATGTTAAACCGACCGAGGCTCCCGGGAGACCGGTGTGCTCAGAAGCGGGGCAGGTCGGGGAAGGGCAGCTCGCCCTGGTGCACGTGCATCCTGCTCAGCTCCGCGCAGCGGTGCAGGACGGGGAACATCTTGCCGGGATTCAGGCGGCCGGCGGGGTCGAAGGCGCATTTCACCCGTTCCTGCTGCCGCAGGTCAGCCTCCGAGAAGTATTTCCCCATCAGGTCCCGCTTCTCCACGCCAATGCCGTGCTCGCCGGAGAGGACGCCGCCCACCTCCACGCACAGTTTCAGGATATCCGCGCCGAAACGCTCGGCCTTCTCCAGTTCCCCCGGCTGATTGGCATCGTAGAGGATCAGCGGATGCAGGTTGCCGTCTCCGGCATGAAACACGTTGGCCACCCGCAGGCCGTATTCCGCGGACATCTCCGCCATCCTGCCCAGGACCCGTGACAGCTGGTGGCGGGGGATGGTGCCGTCCATGCAGTAATAATCGGGGGAGATGCTGCCCAGGGCCGGGAAGGCCGCCTTGCGCCCGGCCCAGAAGCGCAGGCGCTCTTCCTCGGTTTCGTTGACCTTGACAGTGGTGGCGCCGCACGCCCCGGCGATGGCCCGGACCCTCTCCACCAGCTCGTCCACCTGGGAGGCACAGCCGTCCAATTCCACGATGAGGAGGGCGCCGCTGTCCAGGGGGTAACCGGGGTGGCAGAATTCCTCGGCGGCCTGTATGGCCAGTCTGTCCATCATCTCTATACCCGCGGGGATGATGCCGGCGCTGATGATCTCGGCGACGCAGCGCCCGGCATCGCCGTTATCTGCGAACCCCATAAGCAGGGCCCGCGCGGTCTCCGGGCGGCGCAAAAGGCGCACGGTGACCTCGGTGATGACGCCAAGGAGGCCCTCGGAGCCGGTCATCAGGCCCAGCAGGTCGTAGCCTTCCGGGTCCAGGTAGCGCCCGCCCAGGCGCAGGATCTCACCGTCCATGAGTACCATTTCCAGGCCCAGGATATTATTGGTGGTGAGGCCGTATTTCAGGCAGTGCACGCCGCCGGCGTTCTCGCTGACGTTGCCGCCTATGGTGCAGGCGATCTGGCTGGAGGGATCGGGGGCGTAGTAAAAGCCCTGATCCTCGACGGCGCGGGTGATCGCAAGATTGGTGACCCCGGACTGGACCACGGCGCAGCGGTTGTCGTAGTCCACGTCCAGGATGCGGTTGAACTTGCCCAGGCCCAGGACGATGCCGTCTTCCAGGGGCAGGGCGCCGCCGGACAAAGAGGTCCCGGCGCCGCGGGGCACTACCTTGATGTTGCGTTCGTGACAGAGTTTCAGAACCCGGGAGACCTGCGGGGTGTCCTCGGGCAGCACCGCCAGCAGGGGGACCTGACTGTAGGCGGTCAGGCCGTCCGACTCATAGGCCTTGAGGGCGGGTTCATCCTGGATGATCTGTCCGGGTTGCAGGAAGGCGGACAGGGCGCGGATGAGTTCATCGCGCTGGGCCAGTATGGCGGCTTCCGGTTTGGGCATTTGCATGGATCGGGGTTCTCGGGACTGCGTCTGCACGGAAGTCTAACAGACAAGCCCGCGGGGACAGAGGCCGGATATTAGAGGTGGAAACTCAATTAATGTAAATTATATAAATAAATAATAACTATATGTTATTAAAGATAAATAGCACTTTAAGATTAAACGCTAACTTCTTCCGGTGCGGGCTCGCCGGCGAGCATGCGCTTGGAGATGACCAGAAAGCCCAGGGCGGTGGATTTCATGAACAGGCCGTACACGAGGGCGGTGACTGAGTAGTCCGGCATGCCCAGGATGGCGATGGCCAGGGTGAAGACCAGGGAGATATTCTGGACGCCTACCTCGTAGGTGATGGCCACGGTCTGGCTCGGCGTCAGGCGGCCCAGCCGGGCCAGCCCGTAGCCCATGCCCATGCCGGTGACATTGAGCAGGAAACTGACCAGCCCGGCCTCCAGCATGTTATCCACCAGGGTGTGGAAACTGACGATGGTATTGCCCACGATCACCACGAGCAGTAGGCCTATGGCCGTCCAGCGGGTCGGCTCCAGCACGCGGGCGGCGAAGGCCGGCCAGCGGGCCCGTACGGACATGCCCAGGGCGATGGGCAGCAGGGTGAGCAGGGCCAGTTTTCCCATGAGCGCCGGGATGGGCAGATCCACCATGACCGCGGTACCGGCGTAGGCGCGCAGGGCCAGCCAGGTCAGCAGCGGCATGGTGACCACGATCAGCATGCTGGAAATGGTGGTCATGGTGACCGACAGGGCCACATCGGCGCGGCTGGCGAAGACGTAGGCATTGGAGGTGATGCCGCCGGGACAGGCGGCCAGCAGTATGAGGCCGACGGCGATCACCGGCGGCGGCGAGAACAGTTCCACCAGGCCGAAGGCCAGCAGCGGCAGCAGGATCATCTGGCCGGTAAGGCCGAGGAAAACCGCCTTGGGCATGGCGATGACCCGTGCGAGGTCGCGCACGGTCAGGGACAGTCCGAGGCCTGCCATGATCATGAACAGGCACAGGGGCACCACAAC
>JARRRO010000159.1:0-4881 GCA_037380645.1 Gammaproteobacteria bacterium
GGCGTTGGTTGACGGCATTATGACAGTGCGTTCGTCAAGAAACTTGATCTCCATCATGAACAAGTCTTGCACCGGAATTACCGGCATCTATCTTGGCTCATCGCCGATCAAAGTCTACTAGTAAGAAATGCAGGGCAATTGGGTACGCCTTTTTCCATTACTATAAATACAACCCAGGAAACCGGTGAGGGGAGCAATCCAAAGCCAAACATATCCACGCTACACGACAGCCCTGAGCGGAGGCCTGGTTCACATGGCGTCTAATCAGCCGGATGAAAAAGCTTAATGTCTTGTCAGATGGAACTGCGCGTAGTCCTGGCGCAGTGGAAATCAAAGAATTAAAGGTTCTTGTCCATTCAAATTATAACTGAATGAAAGGGGGGTCCGAATGACTGTATTAAAGGTGGCAAAATTAAGGGCAGGGACTATTTATAAACTGTTCGCCATCGGCCTGTTAATAGGTCTCTTTCTTCTCTTTACCCTGTTCGGGATTTTATCGGCGGCGGATCTGGCGACGCTTTCCTGGAACGGGAGGCCGATAACCGGGCCGAAAGCCATATATCTCGGGCCTGTTATGGGCATATTCATGGCTTTTGTATTAACGGCGATTATCGGCAGTGTTGCAGCATTCGGCCTGTGGCTGTATTCGATGTTCAAGCCAATAGAAATCGAGTATGAGGAATTTGAGGGAGATAGTAAAAATGAAGTAACTTGAATTAATAGAAGACTGTACTGTTCAAACGCAATCACGGCGTCTTCTTAAAGTCAGGCTGGAATCAGCGAACAATCGCTACTGGTAAATCATGATGCGACAACCTCTGCATATAACTATGTTTATCGGGCTCGGCCTGTTTGTACTTGTCTCGGGCTGCTCGAAGACGCCCAGGACCAATCCCTGCAAACTCCTTTCGATAAACGAGGTCCAGGCGCTGGATGATACTGTCGCCCGGACCGAGTGGTATCCCCCCGGCAAGCGCGACATGAATGAACTTTGCACGTATAACGACGGCAACAATGAACGGCGCATTATGCTTTTTTTCTGGAAAGATAAATCACTGGATCCTCTCGACAAGATCAAGTCTGCAATGCAGGGCGGCGACACGAGAGTCGTCGAGATTGAGGGAGTGGGCGAGACGGCCGCTGCGGGTTTCGAGGGCGATGTGTTAAAACTGAAATTAATGGGGACAGATTTATTTTTAAATCAACAAAATAAATCTGTCCCATTCAACCGACCCCTTTTAGTATTTGGATTAAAGCGCCGCCTCCAGCGCTTCCAGGAACCTGGCATTCTCCTCCGGCGTGCTCACGGTGACGCGCAGGCAGTTGTCCAGCGATGGATCGGCGCCGTGAAGGTTCTTGACCAGGACGCCCTGCCCCTTCAGTCCCTCGAACACTTCCGGCCCGGGTTTTGACTCGATACGGATCAGGATGAAGTTGGAGCGGCTGGGCCAGGCGGTGACGCCTTTCATTCCGTCCAGTGCCTTGAACAGGTTTTCCCGCTCCGCCCGGATCTTTGCCGCCTGCTCTTCCAGCACATCCGAATGCTCGAGGATAAAGGCGATGCTGGCCTGGGTAAGGCTGTTGATATTGTAGGGCAGGCGCAGCTTGTCGAATTCGTGCAGCCACTCGGGCCGGCCGGCGAGGAAGCCCAGGCGCAGGGCGGCCAGCCCCTGCTTGGACAGGGTGCGCATGACCAGCAGGTTGTCGTAGTCCTTCAATCCGTCCATGAAGCTGTCTTCGGCGAAGGCGTGGTAAGCCTCGTCCACCACCACCAGCCCGGGACTGGACTCGATGATGCTTGCTACCGATTCCCGGTCGAACAGGGTACCGGTGGGGTTGTTGGGCCGGGCCAGGAAGGTGACGGCCGGCTTGTGCTTCTGCACCGCCGCGAGCATTGCCACGCCATCCAGGGAAAAGTTATCGGCGCACAGGGGCACGCCGACGAAGTCCACGCCGGCGACCAGGGACAGGTTGCGGTACATGACGAAGGTGGGCTCCGGCGCCAATATCACGGCCCCGGGCCGGGCCAGGCCCAGGATGAGGATCTGGATGATCTCATCGGAGCCGTTGCCCAGCATGATGTCCATGCCATCGGGCACCTTGCAGGCCGCGCGCAGCCGCACCTTCAATTCCGCCGCGGTGGCATCCGGATAGCGATTGATGGGGACCTGCCTGAGCCGCTCCAGCCACTTTTTCTGCAGCACCTCCGGCCAGGTATAGGGATTCTCCATGGCGTCCAGTTTCAACAGGCCCGAGGCATTCTGCACGTGATAGGCGTCCATGGCGAGCACCTCGGCCCTCAACAGCCGCGCGACCTTCTCCTCCAGGCTCATTTTTTTGTGCCGCCCAGGCGGTATTCCGCCGAGCGGGCGTGGGCGGTCAGTCCCTCGCTGCGGGCCAGGACGGAGGCCGTCCTGGCCACCGCGGCGATGGATTTTCGATCGGCGCCGAGGACGGTGCTGCGCTTCTGGAAGTCATATACCCCCAGGGCCGAGGAGAAGCGCGCGGTGCGTGCCGTGGGCAGGACGTGGTTGGGCCCCGCGCAGTAATCGCCCATGGCCTCCGCCGCCCAGTGACCCAGGAAGATGGCCCCGGCGTGGCGGATGACGGGCAGCAGGGCGTCGGGATCGGCCACCGCCAGTTCCAGGTGTTCCGGAGCGATTATATTCACTACCTCGGCTGCCTCGGCCAGGTCCTGCACTGATCAGGGCGCCGTTGTTCTCCAGTGCGGCGCGGATGATGTCCGCCCGCTCCATGTCCGGCAGCAGCTTCTCGATGCTATCGCTCACGGCCTTTATGATCTCATCACTGGTGGCCACCAGGATGGCGCGTGCGTCCTGGTCGTGCTCGGCCTGGGCGAAGAGGTCCATGGCGGTCCAGTCCGGGTCGCCGCTGCCGTCACTGACCACCACCACCTCGGACGGCCCCGCCACCATGTCTATGCCGACGATACCGAACACCAACCGCTTGGCCGCGGCCACGTACTTATTGCCCGGTCCCACGATCTTGTCCATCGCCGGTACCGTCTCCGTGCCGAAGGCGAGCGCGCCCACGGCCTGGGCCCCGCCGATGGTGAATACCCGGTCCACGCCGGCGACGTACGCCGCCGCCAGCACCGCGCTGTTCACCTCGCCGCCGGGGGCCGGCACCACCATGACGATATTCTGCACCCCCGCCACGCGGGCCGGGACGACGTTCATGAGCACGGTGGAAGGATAGGCCGCCTTGCCGCCCGGGACGTACACCCCCACCCGGTCCAGGGGGGTGACCTGCTGGCCCAGGCGGATGCCGTCCCCGTCCTCGTAGCTCCAGGATTCCTGCACCTGGTGCTGGTGGTAGGCACGGATGCGCGCGGCGGCATCTTCCAGGGCCGCGCGCAGTTCTGACGGGACGCCCCCGGCCGCCTCCTCCAGTTCACCCGGATCGAGTTCCAGCTCCGCCGCCGTGGTGACCTCGCGCCCGTCGAAACGCCGGGTATAGTCCAGCACGGCGGCGTCGCCACGCGCGCGCACGTCTTCAAGGATGGCGCCCACGGTGGCGGTGAGGTCCGCGCACAGCTGCTCGTTGGCGCTGAGCAGGGCGTCCAGCTGTTCCCGGAAATCCTCCTCGGCGCTGTTAATGTACCCAAGCCTGGTCATGCTTCGACGATCCCGGCCAGGGTGTGAATGAGGGGTTTGATGCTGCCCGTCTTCATTTTCATGGAGGCCTTGTTGACCACCAGGCGGGAGCTGATCTCGCAGATGGTCTCCAGCGGCACCAGGCCGTTGGCCTTGAGGGTGTTGCCGGTGTCTACCAGGTCCACAATCTGATCGGCCAGCCCCAGCACCGGCGCCAGTTCCATGGAGCCGTACAGTTTGATGATCTCCACCTGCAGGCCCTTGCCGGCGAAATAATCGCGCGCCGTCCTGACGTACTTGGTGGCGATGCGCGGCCGTCCGCCGACGGCCGGCGCCTCCTCCGGTCCCGCCAGCATCATGCGGCAGCGGGCTATCCCCAGGTCCAGGGGTTCGTACAGGTCGTCGCAGTCGTATTCAAGCAGCACATCCTTGCCGGCGATGCCCAGGTCAGCGGCGCCGTATTCCACGAAGGTGGGGACATCCGCCGCGCGGATGATAACGATCCTGACGCCGGGCCGGCCGGTGTCCAGGATCAGCCGGCGCGAGGCGTTCGGGTCCTCGCGCGGGACGATATCCGCCTGCGCCAGCAGCGGCAGGGCCTCATCCAGGATGCGCCCCTTGGAAATCGCGATGGTCAGTGTCTCCGTCATGTTCTCTCACACCGGCATGCGTTTTATCCTGGCCCCCAGGGCCTGGAGTTTTTCCTCTATGGTCTCGTAACCGCGGTCGATGTGGTAAATCCTGTCCACGATGGTATCGCCCCTGGCCACCAGGCCGGCCAGTACCAGGCTGGCGGAGGCGCGCAGGTCGGTGGCCATCACCGGGGCGCCGGTGAGCTTTTTGCTGCCGGTGCAGATCGCGGTGTTGCCTTCCAGTCTGATTTTGGCGCCCATGCGCTGCAGTTCCTGCACATGCATGAAGCGGTTCTCGAAGATGGTTTCGGTGACCACGCCGACGCCGTCGGCGATGGCATTCAGGGCGGTGAACTGGGCCTGCATATCGGTAGGGAAGGCCGGGTAGGGTGCGGTATAGACATCCACGGCCTGTGGACGCTTACCCTGCATATCGAGGGTGATCCAGTCCTCACCCACTTCGATAATGGCGCCCGCCTCACGCAGCTTCTGCACCACCGAATCTACCAGCTCGGGCCGGGTGTCCCTGACTCGGTTACGGACTCGGGTGATGGCGGCAGCGACCCGGAAGGTGCCGGTCTCGATACGGTCGGGCAGCACGTTGTAGTCTGCGCCTTTGAGGTCATCGACCC
>JARRRO010000160.1:0-6888 GCA_037380645.1 Gammaproteobacteria bacterium
GGTCAGACCTCATTTATTATGACCCTATTTATTAAAATCAATCCATCCGCAAAAACGGATAACGCTTTAAATCCTCCCGCGTCCACAGGGAGACGCCGGCGCGGTGGTCCAGGGTTTCTATGGATACCACGGCGTCCACGTCTTCGAAGGCCACCGATCCGGGGCTGCCGGCGGCTTCCAGGGCGTCCAGCAGGACTTCGCCCAGGTATTGTTCCTCTTTCTGGCTGGGCAGGCGGTGCTTGAAGCCGCGGCGGTGGATGCGCACGTGGAAGCCCAGGCCCATGAGGCGGGGGACAAGCTGCAGGACCGCCGCGCGGGCCCGCTCCTCGAATTCCTCTGCGGTCTCAAAGTCGAAGGTGATCTCGGCCGGGACCACGTGTGATAGCGAATTGAGGATGCCCGGCTCGACCTTGACGCGCTCCTCCAGATCTTCCATGAACCGCGCCGGGTCGCCCACGCGCATGGTCATCACGTTGTGATAGCCGGTGGCGGCTACTTCCCCGAATTCCGCCAGCAGGTGGCGGGCCTCGCGGAACTCTTCCTCGTAGACCGTGACCAGGACGTTCCAGTCCCGCAGGCGGTCATGTCTTTTTCGCATCGTCATTGCTGTCATATTCCTCGCTCAATCCCATTCCAGTGTCAGTGAACCGTCCGCGGCGCGGTTGACCCTCGCGCCGAACTTGCGGCTTTCCCTGTCCATCACTTTCCTCAGCCATTCCGCGTCCCTGTCTGATGCGCGGTGGAGGCGGAAGCGGCGGAGCTGAAACGGCACCATGGCAAACCGCACCAGCGCGCCGTCTTTTATCCGCAGCGTGGGCAGGTACATGAGCACCAGATCGTCCCGGTAGGACTCGTAGCCGCTGATGCCCTCGTAGTCGTTGATGAAATCGCCGCAGCCGTAGAGGATGGGGCGGCCCCGGTGGACCTCTATGCCCCGGGGGTGATGGGAGGAATGGCCGTGCACGATGTCGGCGCCGTCCTCCTCGATCAGGGCATGGGCGAAACGCCGGTGGCTGCCTGGGACGTCATAGCCCCAGTTGCTGCCCCAGTGAATAGAGGCGACCACCACATCGTTAGGTTTTCGCAGGGCCTTGATCCGTGCCGCGATTTTCTTCGCGCCGTCAGCGGAGAGGTCTTCCAGCAGATTAACCCCCGGGTGTCTGGCCGTGGCGTCCCAGGCCGGGGAAACGCCGCTGTCCATGCAGCCGAAGCCGAAGACCAGCACACGTCCATGAGGAAGGTCCAGGATCGCCGGCGCGGCGGCCGCCTCGTGATCCAGGCCGGCGCCGGCCTCGGCGACGCCGGCTTCCTCTATGGTGGCCAGGGTCTCGCGCAGCCCCGCCTCGCCCCAGTCCAGGACGTGGTTGTTGGCGAGGACGCAGCAGTCTATGCCGGCGGCGGTGATGCAGGGGAAGTTTTCCGGGCTCATGCGGTAATTGATCCCCTTGGGCAGGGCGTCCTCGCTGCGGGTGACGCTGGTCTCCAGATTGATGATGCGCTTGTCCGGGCGCCGGCGTTTGAGTTCTTCCAGGGCATCGCCCCAGGGATAATCGAAGGCGACCGGTTTCGGGATGGGGCCGTTGGCCCTCTCCGCCAGCTCGACGTAGTCCAGGGCCGACGAGACGGCCGGTTCAAACAGGCGCGGGTCCGAGGGATGGGGCAGCACCTGATCCATGCCGCGGCCGGTCATGACGTCACCGCAGAGGAACAGCGTGGCCTCATCGCCCGAACCCGCTCCACCACCCTGTCCGGTTGCCATGGCCCGCACCGTCATCGGGGCAAGGAACAGCCCCAGGGTGAAGCGGGCCGCGCCGTTAAGAAAGGCGCGCCGCGACCGCGGGGGATGCAGGTTGAAAGAGGATTCGGGCGGGGCATGGATTTTATCCGGACGGGCGGGCCGGAGCCCGGGTTCAGTGATGGACACGGATCCGGTTGCTGACCCGGTCGACGCCGAACACGTACCAGGCATCGCACTCCGCCATGTGCCGTTCCGATTCGGTGGGGACGTAGCCGTCCAGGATCACTTCCGCCTTCTCCGTGCGCACGCGTATCTGCCCAGCGTTGACGAAGGGATCCTTTTCCAGGACGACGCGCACGGCCTCGGTGATCTCCTCGTCGCTGTCTTCCTCCGGGGGCTTCACCCCGATGCCGTTGACCACGTCGCGGCTGCCCGGCACCCACCAGGCCAGCACCCCGGCCAGGCGTTTCTGGGCCAGGCCCGGCACGTCGCCGTCCAGGGTGACGATACCGTCGGCCACGCTGACGGTGATGACGCCCCGCCCGCCTTCCGACGGCACATGGAGGGGAAGGCGTTCGCCCTTGTCGATTTCATACAGGGCGATATTGCCCAGCGCCGGGTCCTGCACCAGGGCGTCGCGCACCAGGACGCGGATCTGGTCGTCGCCCATCCTCTCGGCGGGCGCAACGCGCAGCCGATCGATAATGCCGGTGACGCCCGGCACCGCGGCCAGCCGTTCCAGGGCCAGCTTTTTCACCGCCACGTCCTCCAGTTCCCCTTCCGCGGTGAGCACGCCCTGCTCCAGGGCCAGACTCACCGGCGTGGCGTGCACATCGAGGCGGGGTTCCATGCCCAGTGCCGCGCGCGCCTCATCGAGAATGCCGGCGCTCTTGTCTGTTTCCTGCATACCCATATACATGCGCCGCAGGGCTAATCGTCGGCCCGCGCGACCCTGGGCCAGAACTCGCGCAGCTCCACGGGGAAGAGGTGAATGACCTTGTCCACCTCGTCCGGATCGATGCGGTTCCACAGGACCTCGAACACCGCGTGCACCGCGATTTCCGCATCCACGCCCAGGGAATTGCGTGCCTCCGCGTCCACGTGCTGCAGGAAGGCTTCCTTGTGCCGCTCCCGGGTGGGTTCCGGATCCATCTTCCAGCCCTCGTAATACAGGCCGCGCACGAGCATGGGGAGCTGCGCTCCCAGATGCACCGCGTTCTCGGGACCGATGCGATCGCGTACGGCGTGCAGGACCGCCCTCAGGGCCCGGTACCCCTGGCGCCGGTCGTCCGTGCCCAGACAGCCCATGAGGTCCTTGAGCCAGAGATTGGTCTCCTGCAGGGTGGTATCGAAAACGTCGAGGCCGGTGGTCATCCCTTGCTCCGCTGTATGGTGTTCATACTTAAATAGTAGTCAGGGCACGGCAGGTCCCGTTGACCCAGATCAAGTTCCCGTCCTGGACTGTACGGCCGGCGGGGCGAACATATCCTTGGGCCGGAAAAGCGGTTATCCTGTCCTGCTCCGGCGGGAAAACCGGCCCTGCGCCCGCGCCCGGGATGGGGCCCGGCAGGCGCCCCGACTTTCATGAAATAAGTTTATATATCAGACAGTTATTCCGTCATGCTGTTGATGATCGACAATTACGACTCGTTCACCTACAACCTGGTCCAGTACCTGGGCGAGCTGGGCATGGAGGTGCGCGTCTTCCGCAACGACAAGATCACCCTGCGGGAGATCGAGGACCTGAATCCGGAGCGCATCGTGATCTCCCCCGGGCCGTGCACGCCCAACGAGGCCGGGATCTCCCTCGAAGTCATCGAGCATTTCAAGGAAAGGCTGCCCATCCTGGGGGTATGCCTGGGCCACCAGGCCATAGGCCAGGCCTTCGGCGGCAAGGTGGTCCACGCCCGGGAAGTCATGCACGGCAAGACCTCGGAGATCTACCACAACAACACCGACATCTTCCACGGCCTGGAGATCCCGTTCACGGCCACGCGCTATCATTCACTGGTGGTGGAGAAGGCCAGCCTGCCCAAGGTGCTGGAAATCACCGCCTGGACCCAGAACCCGGAGGGCAAGTTCGACGAGATCATGGGATTGAAGCACAAAAAGCTGCCCGTGTTCGGCGTGCAGTTCCATCCGGAGTCCATCCTCACCACCTCCGGCCACGATCTGCTGCGCAACTTCCTGGAGATAACCGGCTGACCATGGACATCCGTACCGCCATCAATACCGTCATCGAGCACCGCGACCTCGGCGCCGTGGAGATGCAGTCGGTGATGCGCACCATCATGCAGGGCGAGGCCACCCCGGCGCAGATCGGCGGCCTGCTGGTGGCCCTGCGCATGAAGGGCGAGACGGTGTCGGAGATTGCCGCCGCCGCCCGGGTGATGCGGGAATACGCCCTGAAGGTGGACGTTCACGGCGAGCACCTGGTGGACATCGTCGGCACCGGCGGCGACGGCGCCCGCACTTTCAATATCTCCACCACCTGCGCCTTCGTGGTGGCCGCCGCCGGCGGCCGGGTGGCCAAGCACCACGCCCGCTCCGCCTCCAGCCATGTGGGCAGCGCCGACGTTCTGGAAAAGGCCGGGGTCAGCCTGGGCCTGCCGCCGGAGCAGGTGGTGCGCTGCATAGACAAGCTGGGCGTCGGCTTCATGTTCGCCCCGGCCCATCACTCCGCGCTGCGCCACGTGGCCGGCGTGCGCAAGGAACTGGGCACGCGCACGCTGTTCAATATCCTGGGGCCCCTGGCCAATCCCGCCCGGGTACCGAATTTACTGCTGGGCGTGTACAAGGACGAACTGGTGGCGCAGATGGCGAGCGTGCTGAAGGAGCTGGGGGCCGGGCACGTGCTGGTGGTGCATTCCCGCGACGGCCTGGACGAGTTCAGCATCAGCGACGTCACCCACGTGGCCGAGCTGAAGAACGGGCGCGTCGACAGTTACGACGTCACCCCGGAAGATTTCGGCCTCAAGCGCCGGCCGCTCAAGCAGATCGTGACGGCGGGGATAGACGAGAGCCTGGACATGATGCTGGCGGTGCTGGACAACCAGCCCGGCGCCGCCAGGGACGTGGTGATCCTGAATTCCGGGGCGGCCCTCTACGTCGCCGGCGTGGCCGGCGACATCAAAGAAGGCATCATGCAATGCCAACGCAGGTCATGCAGAACACGCCGGACATACTGACACGGATCCTCGAGCGGAAACGGGAGGAGGTGGCCGAGCTCAGGCGCCGCCGCTCTCCCGAGGACCTCGCCCGGGAGGCGGCGGACTGCCCCCCCACCCGCGGGTTTTACGCGCGCATCAGGGAGACCGTGGAGGCGGGGAGACCGGCGGTGATCGCCGAGATCAAGAAGGCCTCCCCCAGCCGCGGCCTCATCCGCGAAGACTTCGACCCCGCCGCCATTGCCACCGCCTACGCCGAAGCCGGGGCCTGCTGCCTGTCGGTGCTCACCGACCGGGACTTCTTCCAGGGCAGCGAGGATTACCTGCGCGCGGCCAGGGAGGCCTGTGACCTGCCGGTGCTGCGCAAGGACTTCATCCTCGATCCCTGCCAGGTCTACGAATCCCGGATCATCGGCGCCGACTGCATCCTGCTTATCGTCGCCGCCCTCACCGACGGCCAGTTGCGCGAGCTGGCGGGCCTCGCCGCGGAGCTGGACCTGGACGTGCTGGTGGAAGTCCATGACCGCGAGGAGCTGGAACGGGGCATGATGCTGCGCACGCCGCTGATCGGGATCAACAACCGCGACCTGCGCAGCTTCGAGACCTCCATAGACACCACCATCGGCCTGCTGCGCGACGTCTTCCCGGACCGCACGGTGGTCACGGAGAGCGGCATCCACACCCGGGAAGACGTGGCCGCGCTGCGCCGGCACGGCGTCAACGCCTTCCTGGTAGGCGAGGTCCTGATGGCGGCGGAAGACCCGGGGGCGAAACTCAAAGAACTTTTCGACTAAAAGGAAAAAACATGAACGCGACGATGACATTGTTCCTGGCCCGGGCGGCGGTGGCGGCCGCCAGCACCAGGGCCAGGAACAATGTCATCGTCGCTTTCATGTTTTTTACTTTTAGTCGAAAAGCCCGGGTTTCCGTTAATGGCCGCGTACTCACCCCGAAGTGGGTGACCGGCCTCAACGCCCCCAAGGGCCTGGACGTCGCCGGCGGCAAACTGTACATCTCCGACATCGACACCCTGGTGGTGGTGGATATTGCCAAGGGGCGGATCGTGAAACGCTATCGGTCCCCGGACGGCCGCTTTTTCAACGATGTGGCCGCCGGCCCCGACGGCGCGGTATACGTCTCCGATACTGCCACCCAGACCATTCACCGCCTTAAGCATGGCCGGTTCCAGGTCTGGCTCAAGGACAACAAGCTGAACGGCCCAAACGGCCTGCTGGTGCAGGGGCGCCGGCTGATGGTCGCCTCCACCGGCCCGCGCGGCAATCCACCGCCCAAGGCCCAGCTGCTGTCTGTGTCCATGAAGGACAAATCCATCACCAGCGTCACTGGCGGCCGGCCGGTGGGTAACCTGGACGGCCTGGAGGCCGACGGCGATAAGGGCTGGTTCGTCACCGACTGGCCGGCGGGCAAGTTGCTGTTTGTATCGCGCGCCGGCACGGTCCGGGAATTGCTGTCCCTGGAGCAGGGCAATGCCGATTTTGAATACATCCCGGCCAAAAACCTCATCATCATCCCGTGCATGTTGAGCGGCCGCCTCGTCGCCTACCGGCTGCACTGAGGGCCCGACCCCGGGAAAGAAACGTGCCAACCACCCCCGGCTGACACCGTGGCCGCTCCCCCGATCTTTGGCTATAGTTATTCAAGGTTCACGGTGATGGGGTGGTCAGCCATGAAAACGATCGGGGAACTCCTGAAAGCCAAGGGACGGACGATCTGGTCCATTACGCCAGAGGCATCCGTCTATGAAGCCATAGAATTGATGGCGGACAAGGGCATAGGCGCCCTGATCGTCCTCAACGCCGGCCAGCCGGCGGGCATGGTCTCGGAGCGGGACTACGCCCGCAAGGTCATCCTTAAAGGCCGTCACTCTAAGGAGACAACCGTCAGCGAGATCATGACCTCCCCGGTCATCTTCTCCGATACCGCCAGCAGCGTCGAGGAATGCATGGAGTTGATGACCGTAAA
>JARRRO010000161.1:0-6559 GCA_037380645.1 Gammaproteobacteria bacterium
CCGGAGGGGGTCTTGGTCTTGATGCGGCCGTCCTGGGGACGGCGCTTGTCGGTGACGTCCATGCGCCCCAGGGACTTGAGGCGGCTGGTGATGGCGCCCATGAGGAGGATGGGGAACTCGTGCACGATGTGCAGGACGCCGTCGATGCGAAAGCGCACCCAGCCTTTCTCGCGCCGGGGCTCCAGGTGGATATCGCTGGCGCGCTGCTCGAAGGCGAACTGCAGCAGCCAGTCCACCAGGCTGACAATGTGCCGGTCGTTAGCGTCGGGCTCCCCGGCCTTGCCCACTTCGACCAGCTGCTCGAAGTTCTGCAGGTTGGTCAGGGAACGCTTCCTGCTGTCCGACTCTGCCCCGCGGATGGAACGGCTGACACCGTAGAATTCCACCAGATAGCGCTCCAGATCCCTGGGGTTGATCACCACCCGCTTGATCTCACGCCGGGTAATGCGGGCCAGTTCCTGCTCCCAGTGGGTAATAAAAGGCTCTGAGGTGGCGATGGTGAGAGTGGACTCCGTGACGGTCACCGGCAGTATCTTGAGCTTGCCGGCGTAGGCCTGGGAAACCACGGCGGTAACCCGGCTGACGTCGATTTTGAGAGGATCAATGCGCAGGTATTCGAGGCCGGTCTTCTTCGCCAGCCAGCGGGTCAGCTGGTCCAGGGTGAGCGGATAGGGCGGCTTGGTGTCGCTCTGCCAGCCCTGTTCGGCGACAGTCACCAGAGGGTGGCTGTGCCGGTCCTCCTCTGTCAGCCGGGCGTTGAGTTGTGCGGCCTGGCGGGCACTGATGACGCCGTCCCGCTGCAGTTCCTGCAGAACGTAATCCAGGGCCAGGGTCTGTTCCCGGGGCGGTTCGACGGCGGTGTTCATCATAGGGACGGGTCAGTGGTGAGAAAAGGGCTCCGGGAATTTTGGAAAATAGTACCGCCAATCCGTTCCGTTTGAAATCCGCCTGGAAGGAATTTTGTGACCTGGAACATACACAAAGCCATCATGTCTGATAAAATGCGTTAATATTGAATTTCATCAGCCCCCTTGTTATGAACAACGCCATGTGGAGGAGAGGATGAGGAATTTCCTGATTGCCGGGTTGGGGGTGTTCCTCCTGACTGCCGGTCTTCACGCGGAACCCGGGGTGAAAGGGAAGATCACCGCCGTCATGCACGGCCTTTTCCCCGACATGAAGGTCACCCACATCCGGGAATCCCAGCTCCCCGGCGTCTACGAAGTCATGCTGGGCACGCAAGTCTATTACGTCTCCGCTGACGGCCGTTACCTGATGAAGGGGGACCTCTATGATCTGCAGAAGAAACGCAACCTGAGCGAACGGGTGCGGGCGGCGGCGCGCACCGAGGTGCTGAAAAAGATTCCCCCTTCGGACTATATCGAGTTCGCCCCGAAACACCCCAAGCACACCATTTACGTCTTTACCGACGTGACCTGTCCCTTCTGCCGCAGGCTGCACAGCCACATCGCCCAGCTCAACAACGGCGGTCTCGCCGTGCGTTATCTGGCGTTTCCGCGCAACGGCCTCAAGTCGCCGGCCTACCGGGAGATGGTATCGGTATGGTGCGCCAAGGACCGCAAGGCGGCCCTGACCGCCGCCAAGCGGGGGGAGCATATCCCCGCCCGGCAGTGTCCGAATCCGGTCAAAAAGGATTTCAACCTGGGCCAGAACATGGGGGTGCGCGGGACGCCGGCGATCTATCTGGAGAACGGCAAACAGATCGGCGGCTACAAGCCGCCGGATCAACTGCTCAAGATCGTCGCACAGAACTAGAAAGCGACTTACGAATCGCCTTCTCCCATTTTTACTTCGTGTTCTCAATGTTTCAAGACTAGACTGCAGAACAAGGGCTGATTAGCGTCCCAGCCCCTTCAGGGACTGGATGATGGCAACGGTGATTCTGTCGTCTTTTTCCACGTTTTTCACCTTGACTGGCAGGTAGTGCAGGGCCGGCGCGCACCATAGGGTGGTCTCGCGCCGGCTGTTGGGCTTGTACCGACGCAGCTTCAGAGTGCGCATCTTCCCAAGCGGCGTCTGGATGACCTCCTCCCCCTGCGCGTCGAAGCGGTAGGTCTTGGTCTTGCCGCCGTCGGCGATGACGTACTCCAGGTGCCTTTTCCCGTCGCCCAGGTCCAGCATGATGATGAACTGATACAGCAATTTGTCCACCATTCCCGGCTCCAGCTTCATCTTCCAGGCAGAGCCGTTGACCTGGTTGATCACTTCGTTCTTGTCCCAGTCAAAACGGATGGACACGTTGCGCTGCTTGTGGGAGCCGGTCCGGATGTATTGATAGTGCAGGGGCTGCGCCGTGTCGCCGCCCAGCCGCCCCCAGCTTTCCTCGGTGATCTTATCGTCCCGGAACAGGGCGAACAGGCCGGCGGCCTCGGTTTCCGAGCGGTACCGGTATGCTCCGTTCCCGGCGCGGGAGAAGCGGCGCTGCATCTCCGCCACTTTTATCCCCTTATAATAGAGGGCATATTGCGCCTGGAAATCCAGGGAGACATCGTCTCCCGCAGGGGCGGCCGTGCTCAGCATGCCCAAGCATAAACAGATCGCAAGCCAGGAGAGGGTACGCATGATGCGAGCGCTTTCGGATCTCTGTGTTAAGATTCCTTTATCCGGTGTATCACAAACCGTTACATAGATATGTTAAAGCATTTTCAACCTTCTTCCACCGGCAATGTCCTGGTAGTGGGGGACGTCATCCTGGACCGCTACGTCCTGGGAGATACCTCCCGGGTCTCCCCGGAGGCGCCGGTACCGGTGGTCCGGGTGGGCAGCACCGAGGAACGGGTCGGCGGCGCCGCCAACGTCGCGGTCAACGTCCGCGCCATGGGTGTACGCACAACCCTCCTGGGAGTGACCGGCGATGATGAAGCCGCGGATAACCTTGACCGGCGCCTTAAGGAGCTGGATGTCGGTACCCGTCTGTGCCGGCGCCCCGGCTTCGCCACCACCACCAAGCTACGGGTGCTCAGCCGGCACCAGCAGCTGCTGCGCCTGGACTATGAGAGCGATGCCGGTGCGGCGGACGGCGCCCCCCTGTTCCCGCAGTTCCAGGAGCTCCTGGACGGCCATGACGTGGTGATCTTGTCCGATTACGCCAAGGGCAGTCTGCTGGGGGTGGAACGTTATATCGCCGCCGCCCTGGAGCGTGGGGTCCCGATACTGGTAGATCCCAAGGGAGGGGATTTTGGCCGCTACGGCGGCGCCACCCTGCTGACCCCCAATCTCCGGGAATTCGAAGCGGTGGTGGGCCGCTGCGCCGATACCGGCGAGATCTTCGAGAAGGGGCGGGCCCTGTGCCGGGATCTCCTCCTGGGCGGTCTGCTGGTGACCCGCGGCGAACGCGGCATGATCCTGCTGGCCGCGGAGGAGGGGGAGGAGCTGGATCTGCCGGCTCATACCCACGAGGTTTATGACGTCACCGGCGCGGGGGACACGGTCATCGGCGTGGTGGCCGCGGCCCTGGCCTCGGGTTACGGGACAGCCGAGGCCGTCGCCTACGCCAATCTCGCCGCCGGGCTGGTTGTGGAGAAGCTGGGCACGGCCACGGTCACTGCGGACGAACTGAACCGGGCCGCGCTCTCCCCCGGCACGGCCGGCAGTGCCGCCAAGGTCCTAGACCGTGAAGGCCTGCAGGCACTGTTGCCCCGGCTGCGCAGCGCCGGCGCCCGCATCGTCTTTACCAATGGCTGTTTCGATCTCCTCCATGCCGGCCACGTCCATTACCTGGAACAGGCCCGGGCCCTGGGCGACCGGCTCATCGTCGCCGTCAACGACGACGCCTCGGTGTCCCGGCTCAAGGGGGCGGGGCGGCCGATCAATCCCCTGGCCCGGCGGCTGGCTGTCCTGGGGGGACTGGCGGCGGTGGACTGGGTGGTGCCCTTCTCCGAGGATACCCCCGAGGACCTGATCCGGCTGGTGCAGCCGGACCTCCTGGTCAAGGGGGGCGATTACACCCAGGACCGGGTCGTCGGCGCCGATTTCGTCGAGGACCGGGGCGGGGAAGTGGTGATCCTCCCTTACCGGGAGCAATGTTCCACCTCGGCGCTCATAGACAGGATCCGCGGCGGGACAGGGGAGGAGTCCGGGTGATCGTGGTCACCGGCGGGGCCGGATTCATCGGCAGCAACCTGGTCCGGGGGCTGAACCGCAGCGGCCATACCGACATCCTGGTGGTGGACGATCTGAGTGATGGGTGGAAGTTCCGGAATATCGCCGATGCGGCCATCGCGGATTACCTGGACCGTGAGGTCTTCCGCGACATGCTGGAAAAAGGCGATGCGGCGCTGGACGGCGTCCGCGCCGTGTTCCACCAGGGCGCCTGCACCGACACCACCGAGTGGGACGGCCGCCTGATGATGGACAACAATTACGACTATTCCAAGCTGCTGCTGGCCTGGTGCACCGGCCGCCGCCTGCCGTTTATCTACGCCTCCAGCGGGGCGGTATACGGCATCGGTGACGCCTTCGACGAGGACGGCGGCCACGAGCGCCCGGTCAACGTCTACGGCTGGTCCAAGTATCTTTTCGATGAGTACGTCAGGCGCGGCCGGCCGGGATTCGCCTCCCAGGTCGCCGGCCTGCGCTATTTCAACGTGTATGGCCCCGGCGAGGGGCACAAGGGCCCCATGGCCAGCGTCGTCCATCATTTCAACCGGCAACTCCTCGAGGACGGGGAGGTGCGCCTGTTCAAGGGCAGCGGTGGCTACGCCGACGGCGAGCAGCGGCGGGATTTCATCCACGTCGATGACGTGGTCAGGGTCAATCTGTGGCTGTTTTCGCAGCCGGACGTATCCGGGATTTTCAACGTCGGCACCGGCCACAGCCGCAGTTTCAACGAGGTCGCCGCGGCCGCGCCAAAGCCGAAGCTTCAACGAAGTCGCTACGGCCGTGCTCGCCTGGCACGGCCGCGGCCGTATCCGCTACATCGACTTTCCCGAGGCGCTGCGCGAGTCTTATCAGAGCTACACCCAGGCGGATATCACCGCCCTGCGGCGGGCGGGTTTCGACGCCGGGTTCCTGTCCCTGGAGGAGGGCATCGGGCTTTATCTCGACTGGCTGAACCGAAAGGAATGTACTTCCTCTATTCCCTGATCCTGTACCTGTCCGTGCCGCTGGTCCTGCTCAGGCTGCTATGGCTGGGGCGCAGGAACCCGGCCTACCTGCACAGGTGGCGGGAACGGTTCGGCTATTGCCGGCCGCCGGCCAAGGACTGTCCCGTCATCTGGATCCACGCCGTCTCCGTCGGTGAGGCGCAGGCCGCCCAGCCGCTGGCGGCACAACTGTTCAGGGAATATCCGGATCACCAGTTGTTGTTCAGCACCGTCACCCCCACCGGTGCCCGGCGGGTGGAGCAGCTCTTCCACGGCGGCGTGGAACACCGCTATTTCCCCTACGATTTGCCGGGGGCTGTGGGACGCTTCCTGGCCAGGATAAAACCGGTCCTGGTGATCGTCATGGAGACCGAGATCTGGCCCAATCTGTATCGGCGCTGCCGCCGGCGCGGCATCCCGGTGGTGCTGGTCAATGCGCGCCTGTCGGAGCGATCCTGGCGCGGCTACCGCCGCTTCCTGCCACTGGCGGCGGCGACCCTGCGCTGCCTGTCGCTGATCGCCGCCCAGTCCCGTGCCGACGCTGATCGGTTTCTGTCCCTGGGCGCCGCGCCGGAGTCGGTCAAGGTCACCGGCAACCTCAAGTTTGACGTCAAACAGCCCCACAGTGTCACCGAAGCGGGCGAGGTGATGCGCCGATTCTTTTCCGTCAATCGCCCGGTCTGGATCGCCGCCAGCACCCATGAGGGAGAGGAGGCGGCGGTGTTGGATGCCTTTTCCCGCGTCCTCGAGAAGCACGGCGACTGCCTGCTGATCCTTGCCCCCCGGCATCCGGAGCGGGCCCCCGGCGTGACGGAACTCGCTCGCCGGCATGGATTCCAACCGATAAGACACTCGGACAACGGCGGTTATTCCGTGGGCACCCGGGTCTACGTCCTGGACACCCTGGGGGAGCTCCCCGTCTTTTATGCCGCCTCCGACGTCAGCTTCGTCGGCGGCAGCCTGGTGCCGGCGGGGGGCCACAATCTGCTGGAGCCGGCCGCGCTGGGCATCCCGGTGATCAGTGGTCCCCATCTGTTTAATTTCGCCGAGGCGGCCGATCTGCTGGCCGGCGCGGGGGCCCTGTACCGGGTCTCGACAGCCGTTGAACTTGCGAGTAGAGTCGATTGTCTTCTTAAAGACGCGAACCTGCGCCACGGCATGGGCGAAAAGGGCCGCCAGGCCGTCCTGGCCAGCCAGGGGACATTGCACCGGCTGCTGGATTCCCTGCAACCGGTTATCCCGTGATTGTAAAGAGTCCGGGCGTACGCCCCACGGGCTTGACAATGAGATGAGATTTAATGCAATTTCAAGAGCTGATAGTTTTGAGGAGTCGGTTATGCGAATTATGTTACTGATCATGGGCCTGTGGTTGTCAGCTGGCGCGGCCGCGGCGGCGCAAGTCCATCCTTATCCTACCATCGACACCGTGACCATGGTCATCAACTGCATGGACG
>JARRRO010000162.1:0-7579 GCA_037380645.1 Gammaproteobacteria bacterium
GGAGGGCCAGTTGCTGACGCAGTTTCTGCGCGGAACGGTATTGCGTGGCCATTGTACGGTCAGAACAGCTGCTGGGTGTTCTCCGGGGTGTTCTGTTGCTTGGTATACTCGCCGGCGCCCTTCTCCTGCTCCATGACCTTGGGCGCATACTTGGGCCGGAACACCTCGAAGATCGCATGGGGGTTGTCGGGACTGGCCAGCAGGCCGGTTTGCGGATCGATGCGCGCCGTGATGAGGCCGGGCGGGCGCTCCAGTATGGTCTCCGGGATATTCTTGAGGGCCACCCGCATGTACTTGATCCACATGGGCAGGGCCGCCCTGGCGCCGGTCTCGTAGTTGCCCAGGGGCTGGAAGTTGTCGAAGCCGACCCAGCTGACGGTGACGATATCGGGGTTGTAGCCCGCGAACCAGGCGTCACGTTGATCGTTGGTGGTGCCGGTCTTGCCCGACAGGTCGTCCCGGTGCAGTACCCGGGCGCGCCTGCCGGTACCGCGCTTGATCACGTCCCGGGTCATGGAATTAATGATCCAGTCGTTTTCCGCATTGATGACCCGCGGGGCGATGCGCGGTTCGGCGGGTTGCTGCTCCGCGTTCTGTTGCTCGCCTCCCTGCTGGTCTGCAGCCTGCTGTCCCGCGGTCTCCTGATCCCCGGCCTGCTGTCCCGCGGCACCGGCCCCGGCGTCATCCGCCGCTTCCTGCGTCTCCGCAGTCGGGGCCGCGGCCGGTTGCTTTGTATCGGCCTGCGCGGCCGCGCCTTCCCCGTCCTTGCCCTTGCCGCCGGCCGCCTGATTCTGCTCGCAGTCCCGGCATACCACCAGCGGGTCCGCCTCGTATACGACCTTGTGTTGGACGTTTTCGATGCGCTCGATGTAATACGGCTGTACCCGGTAGCCGCCGTTGGCGAGGATGCAGTAGGCGGCGGCGTGCTGCCACGGGCTGACTGCGCCGCTGCCCAGGGCCAGTGACAGGTTATGCGGCAGCTTGTCGATATCGTAGCCGAACTTCTTGATCTGCTTCAGGGCGAAGTCTATGCCCATGCCGTGCAGCAGGCGGATGGAAACCAGGTTACGGGATTCGTACAGCGCCACCCGCAGGCGCGTCGGGCCGAAGTAGCGGCCGCTGTAGTTCTCCGGCCGCCACATGTCCTCGATACCGGGGTCGTTGAACACCACGGGGGCGTCGTTGATTACGCTGGCAGCCGTGTAGCCCGCCTTGAGTGCGGCCGAGTACACGAATGGTTTGAAGCTGGAGCCGGGCTGACGCTTGGCCTGGGTGACACGGTTGAATTTGCTGCGGTAGAAGTCGAAGCCGCCCACCAGGGCCAGGGTGGCGCCGTTCTCGGGATCCATGGAGACCAGCGCTCCCTCCACCTCGGGGAGCTGGGACAGGACCCACCCGCCCTTGTCGTTCTCGACGACGCGCACGATATCGCCGGGCTTGAGGATGTCGCCGGCGCTCTTGGGCTTGGGTCCGCGGCGGTTCTCCGTGATATAGCGGCGCGCCCAGCTCAGGCCGTCCCAGCCTATGTCTACCGGGCCGATGCCGGACAGATAGGCCGTGACCGACTTGTCCCTGACGTCGGTTACCAGCGCCGGGTACAGGTTGCCGATGGTGGGATAGGTCTCCAACAGCTGCTTCCATCCTTTCTCGCCGTCCAGGGTGGACAGGTCCACGTGTTGTTCGGGGCCGCGGAACCCGTGGCGGCGGTCGTATTCCATCAGGGCCGCGCGCAGGGCGTGATTGGCGGCCACCTGGTCGCGGTCGCGGATAGTTGTGTAGACGTTGTAGCCGGCGCTGTAGGCGTCGTCGCCGTAGCGCTTAACCATCTCCTTGCGTACCATCTCGGCGACGTAGGGGGCCTCGATCCGCACGGAGGGGCTGTGCAGGCTGGCGGTGACGGGCGCCTGATTGGCCTTTTCGAATTCCGCCTGATTGATGTAACCCAGGGTCAGCATCCGGTTAAGCACATAGGCGCGGCGCTTCAGTGCCCGTTCCGGGGAGCTCACGGGGTTGGTGGCGGAGGGGGCCTTGGGCAGTCCGGCGATCATGGCCATCTGAGCCAGGGTCAGGTCCTTGACGTCCTTGCCGTAATAGACCTGGGCCGCGGAACCGACGCCGTAGGCGCGCTGGCCCAGGTAGATCTTGTTCAGGTACAACTGCAGGATCTCGTTCTTGCTCAATTCCCGCTCGATCTTGAGGGCAAGGAATATCTCGGTGAGCTTGCGCACATAGGATTTTTCCCGGGTCAGGAAGAAGTTCCGTGCCACCTGCATGGTGATGGTGCTGCCGCCCTCCTTTTTCTGCCCCGTGGTGACCAGCACCCAGGCCGCCCGGACGATGCCCTGCCAGTCCACTCCGGGGTGCTCATAGAAACGATCGTCCTCCGCACTGATGAAGGCGTCGATCAGTTTCTTGGGCGTGTGTTCGATCTGGACGGGCAGGCGACGTTTCTCGCCGTACTCGGCGATCAGAGAACCGTCGTGGGTGTAGATCCGCAGAGGGACCTGCATGCGCACGTCCTTGAGGGTTTCGATATCCGGCAGCCGGGGAATGATGATCATGGAGACCACGGCCAGGGAAACGGTACCGAGGACGAGCAGAAACAGGGAGAACTTAAAGAGAAACCTCAACATATTGTGTAGTGTAATCGAAAATTATACGAGATATGCGGATTTTCTGACTTAACTGTGATATTTCGGAAGTTCGTCGAAGATGCGGGAAAAAGCGTTTGTTTTTTCAAAATTAAATAGAGATAACTAACGACGATAAAAGGAAAAAATTGTGTTTCCTTTCAAGAAAAAATCGCTGCCTTTGCTGGGTATTGATATTAGCGCAACCGCAATAAAGTTGCTGGAACTGGGCCGCAGCGGCAGCACATATCGTGTTGAAAGTTATGCTGTTGAGGCATTACCGCCTAATTCCGTCGTTGATAAAAATATAACCGAGATTGATGCCGTTGGTGACGCTATTAGACGCGCGGTGAAGAAGTCCGGTTCCAAGACCCAAAACGCCGCTGCCGCCGTCGCCGGTTCTTCCGTTATTATAAAGACAATCGAGATGCCTGCCGACTTGTCTGACAACGACATGGAAACCCAGATCCAGGTCGAGGCGGACCAGTATATACCCTTCCCCCTGGAGGAAGTCGCCATGGACTTCGAGGTCCTGGGTGAGGTGGACAACAACCCCGATCGGGTGAATGTCCTCTTGGCCGCATCCCGCTCGGAGATCGTCGACGGCAGGGTCGCCGCGCTTGAACTCGGCGGCCTCTCCGCCAAGGTCATCGATCTCGAGACCTTCGCCCTGGAGAACACCGTACGGCTCATCGCCCGGGAGCAGCTCGGTCTGGCCGATGACGCGGTCATCGCCGTCGCTGACGTGGGCTCCCAGGTCACCATATTCAGCGTCCTCGAGAACATGAACATCGTCTATTCCCGTGAACAGCAGTTCGGCGGGGCGCAGTTGACGGAAGACATACAGCGGCGCTACGGCCTGTCCTTTGAGGAGGCGGGCATGGCCAAGAAACAGGGCGGGCTGCCGGAGAACTACGCCACCGAGGTGCTGAACCCGTTCAAGGACAACATGGCGCAGCAGATCAGCCGCGCGCAGCAGTTCTTTTTCTCCTCCAGCCAGATCGCCAATATCGATCATCTCATTGTCGCCGGAGGCTGCGCCTCCATTGAGGGAGTGGCCGAACTGATCGAATCGAAAATAGGCGTGCCGACAACGGTGGCCAACCCGTTTGCGAACATGGCCGTATCCTCGAGGGTTTCGGCGAATCTTCTGTCCAATGACTCTCCCGCGTTGATGGTCGCCTGTGGCCTGGCACTCAGGAGTTTCGACTGATGGCCAAGATCAATCTACTCCCGTGGCGCGAGGAACTGCGCAAGGAAAAGCAGCAGGAATTCTTCGCTATGCTGGGCGTCGTGGCCCTGGCGGCGGTGTGCGTATGGGGACTGGTCCACTTCTATTATTCGCAGCGCATTGAGGCGCAGGAGTTGCGCAACACTTACATGCACGACCAGATCGCGCTGCTGGATAAGAAGATAGAGCAAATCAAGAAGCTGGAGAAGGACAAACAGCGGCTGCTGGATCGCATGCACGCCATCGAACGATTGCAGAGCAACCGCCCCCTGATTGTCCGCTTTTTCGACGAACTGATCGACAGTCTTCCCGACGGGGTGAGTGTGACCCAGATCAACCAGAAAGGCCACAACATCACCATCCACGGTGAGGCCCAGTCCAACGCCCGGGTATCTTCGTTCATGCGCAACCTGAATGCCTCCAAATGGTTGAAGAGTCCAAAACTGGACATCATCCAGGGCATCAACGCCAAAGGTAACCGTATCGCCAAGTTCACTCTGCGCTTCCAGCAGGTGGTTCCCAAAACCGGTGAGAAAACGAAATCATAGCCATGAACATTCGTGACGAACTCAATAATCTCGACCCCAATAATCCAGGTGTCTGGCCGTGGCCGTTCCAGCTCGGTCTGCTGGTCATCGTCTTCGTGCTCATCCTCGGCGCCAGCTGGAAGCTGGACGTCAGCGGCCAGAGGGACACCCTTACCACGAAGGTAGCGAAGGAAGAGAAACTGAAAAGCACCTTCGAGGTGAAACAAAAGAAGGCGGCCAACCTGCCGGCCCTGAAGAACCAGATGAAGGAAATGAAACAGTCCTTCGGCGATTTACTGCGCCAGCTTCCCAACAAGACGGAAATCGCCGGGCTGATCGTCGATATCTCCCAAACCGGCCTGGCCGCCGGCCTGCAATTCGATCTGTTCAAGCCGCAAAAAGAAAAGCCCGCGGAGTTCTACGCGGAGCTGCCCATAAACATTGTCGTCAACGGCACCTATCACCAACTCGGCAAGTTTATCAGCGGCCTGGCCTCTCTGCCGCGCATCGTCACCACGCACAATATCAATATCGTCAGAGTAAAAGGTAAGAAAGGCGGCCCCGCGGACGAGCTCAGGATGTCCGCCATAGCTAAAACCTATCGGGCACTGGATGAAGATGAACATTCGTAACGTACAAAAATATTTCGGTTACGCGTTCGCTGCCGCCTCGATACTTATCCTCAGTGGCTGCGTGTCGCACGATACCAGCGATCTGGAGGCCTGGACCCAGAAGGTGCTGGCGCGCCCCGGCGGCAGGATCAAGCCGCTGCCAGCGATCAAGCCCTATGAAGCCTATACGTACAAAGGCGCCGATGAACATAACCGGGACCCGTTCGAACCGTTTTACCAGCTGCGCATGGCGAAAGAGAAGGACAACGGCGATTCCGGACTGACCGCCGCACAGAAGAGGGAGATCAAAGATCGCCACCGCGAGGAGCTTGAGCAGTTCGAGCTCGACAGCCTGAAGATGGTCGGGACGATGAAGGACAAGAACGAGCAATGGGCAATCATCCTGGATCCCGATGGTGTCGTGCACAGGGTCAAGGTGGGCAATTACATGGGTCGCAACATCGGAAAGATAACGAACATATCTGAAGACCAGATTAAACTCAGGGAAATAATCAAGACGTCGCAGGGTGTTTGGAAAGAACGGAAGGCATCGATTGCCTTGGATACATCCAGCGGTGGAAAAAAATCGTAACTGGGGTATGGAGTGAACCATGATTAGGCATAACATCAGACCGAATCACTTGAATGTGATATTCAATATTATCGGTTTTGTAATATTGAGCCTGGGGGTTTCATCCGCGGCGCTGGCAGTGACGCTGGACAAGATTAGCTATTCCTCCCTGCCCGGCGACAAGGTTCGTATCGACATGAAGTTTTCCGAGCCACTGTCCGCGAAACCGGTCAATTTCACGATTGATAATCCGGCCCGCATTGCCATCGACCTTCCGGGCATCGATCTGAACCTGAAGAAGAAGAGTGAGTCCATCGGCATAGGCATGGTCCACAGCATCGCCGCGGTGGAAGCCGGCGGCAGGAGCCGCGTGGTGGTTAACCTGGTCCAGCCCGTGAAGTACGACATGCAGCTGCAAGGCAATAATCTCATGGTGACCCTGGGAAGCGGCGCCGGTGTTGCTGCGGTCGCCTCCAAAGCCAAGATGAAAATGGGCGGCCCCACCGGCCAGGCCATGCCCGCCGCCGCGTCCGCCCAGGCGACCATAAAGAACATTGATTTCAGGCGTGGCGACAAGGGACAGGGCCGGATCCTGGTGAAGCTGTCCAATCCCTCCGTGGGCATCAACATGGGCGAGCAGGGCAAGCAGATCATCATTGACTTCGCCAACACCTCCCTGCCGCAGAAGCTGAACCGGAAGCTGGACGTAATCGATTTTGCCACACCGGTGAAGACCATCGATACCAGGCCGACCGCCAGCGGCACCAAAATGGTCATCTCCACAACGAATTCGGACTTCGACCACATGGCCTATCAATCGGGTGACATGTTTACCATCGAGGTAAGGCCGCTGACCTCCGAGGAGAAGGAGAAAGAGAAGAAGGCAAAATTCGGTTATACCGGGGAGCGCCTGTCCCTGAACTTCCAGAATATCGAGGTGAGGGCGGTATTGCAGCTGCTTGCCGACTTCACCGGCATGAACCTGGTGGCCAGCGACTCCGTAAAAGGCAACGTTACCCTGAGGCTGAAAAACGTCCCGTGGGACCAGGCCCTGGACATCATCCTCAAGGCCAAAGGCCTGGGGATGCGCAAGGAGGGCAACGTCCTGATGGTGGCTCCGCAGCAGGAGCTCGCCGCCAGGGAGAAACTGGAACTGGAGGCGAAGAAACAGGTTGAGGACCTGGCGCCCCTGCATACCGAGTTCATACAGATCAATTACGCCAAGGCCTCAGACCTGGCGACATTGATAAAGAGCAAGAACAATAAACTGTTGTCCAAGCGCGGCAACGTCTCCATAGACGAGCGTACCAACACGCTCATCGTCCAGGATGTTTCCACCAGTCTCGAGGCGATACGCAACATGATCGCCAAACTGGACGTTCCGATCAGGCAGGTTATGATCGAATCGCGCATCGTCAACGCCGACGAAAGCTTTACCAAGGACCTGGGTGTGAAGTTCGGCTACAGCAAGACCACCAGCCAGCAGACCGCGGCTAGCGGCGGCCTGTTTGGCACCGTCGGCGGTAAGATAAACGGCGATACGGATTATGGCGGCACCACGTCTTATCATACCTCCAGCGGTCAGGAAAACTACATAGTGAACCTGCCCGTGCCCGGCGCCACCTCGGCCCTGGGACTCGCCGTCGGCAAGATCGGCTCCTACCTGGTGCAGCTGGAACTGTCCGCACTGCTGGCGGAGGGCCGGGGCGAGGACATCGCCAATCCCAAGGTCATTACGGCCAACCAGAAGCAGGCCGTGATCGAATCCGGCGTCGAGATACCGTACCAGCAGGCCTCTTCCAGTGGCGCCACAAACGTGTCCTTCAAAAAGGCCGTGTTGTCCCTGAGCGTGACGCCGCAGATCACACCGGATAACCGCGTGCTGCTGGACCTCGAGGTCAAGCAGGACACCCGCGGTACACCGGATGTCCTCGGCGTGCCCCCCATCAACACCCGCAATGTAACCACGCAGGTACTGGTGGACGACGGCGAGACCGTGGTCCTGGGTG
>JARRRO010000163.1:0-6232 GCA_037380645.1 Gammaproteobacteria bacterium
GCGCAGTGCTAAAGCAGTACGAGAAGCGTTTCGGTACCATTGATATCGCGCCCAAAGACATTTCCGAGACTTCGGGACAGAACTGACGGCCGGCTGTTCATCTTTAGCCGGTTGTATCGGATCACGGGATGACTGAAAGTACACGTGCCGACGCCGCCAGTCTGACTTTCCTGGAGCAGACCCTCTGGCAGAAGTTTCGTGCCGCCGAATCCCCGGAGAGCTTCATCCAGCAGTGGCTGGCGTTGCTGTGTCACTACATTGACGGTACCAGGGCGGGCGTGGTCGTGCTCGGTGAGCCGGGGGTCGGCCCGTTTGCTCCCGTAGCAAGCTGGCCGGACGAGAGTAATCCGCCTCGCGAACTCAACGTCACCGGAAAATGCCTGCAGGAGAAGCGTCCCGTGGTTGTCGAGGGTGCGATCCGGCAATTGGCAGTACCTATCGAGGTCGATGGCGCCCTGTACGGAGCGGTCGCTCTCGGCGTCGATGCCGGCGACAGGGATTCCCGGTCTCTTCTGTGGCAATTGCGCTGGGGCAGTGCCTGGATGGAAGCCCTGTTGCGGCGGCAGCAGGGTGAGGAGGACAGCCGCCAGAAAGAGCGCACGGTACTGACTTTCGATCTCATCGGTTTGCTGCTGGAACAGACATCCTTCGAGACCGCATGCAAGGCGCTGGTAAGCGAGCTGGCTTTTCGAATGGAATGCGATCCCGTGGCTATCGGTTTCATGGAGAAGAAGCACATAAAGCTCAAGGCCCTGTCGCACAGTGCCCAGTTCGGCAAGCGCATGAGCTTTGTCCGGCAAATCGAGACAGCCATGGATGAGGCCGTCGATCAGGACGTTGTAATACTTTTCCCGTCGCCGGCAGATTGGGAATATCGTGTGACGCGAGCACACGAGGACCTGCTGGAGGAGCATAAGGCCGGTACGGCGCTGACCCTGCCCCTTAAGGCCGGGGGTGAAGCAATCGGGGCTGTTTCGCTGCAACGGGGTTCTGGCGAGGACTTTAGTAAAGACGAGGTGGAGTTACTGGACAGCGCAGCGAGCGTCCTTGGCCCTGTGCTTAACATGCAAAGAAGGGAAGACTTCAGCATCTGGCGCAAGATCCGCGATGCGGCGCGGGTGCAGGCGGTACGGCTGTTCGGCCCCCATTACCTGGGTCGCAAGCTTGTTACTGCCTCGGCCTTGCTGTTGGTGCTTCTGTTTACCTTTGTAACGGGCGAATATCGCGTCACCTCACCGGCTGTTGTCGAGGGACTGGTCCAGCGCGTAATCGTGGCACCCTTCGATGGTTATATAAAGAATCAGTACGCACGCGCCGGGGAAGTGGTGAAAAAGGGCCAGTTGATTGCGGCACTCGATGATCAGGACCTGGCCCTTGAACGCATCCGCTGGAGCACCAAGAGCCGCCAGAGTGTGGCGGAGTACGACCAGGCGCTGGCTCGCAAGGAACGCGCTTCCGCGAACATCATCAGGGCCCAGCTGGAACAAGCCCAGGCCCAGGTAAAATTGCTGGACCAGCAGTTGGCGCGCACCCGCATCCGTGCACCTTTCGACGGCTTACGCACTGCCTGATCGGGCGCTGGCCTACAAGGTGACCCTGGTCACATCCATCGCGGAGCAGGAAGAGGGTAGAAACTTCTTCCGGGTTGAGGCCCTGTTACGTGATGAAGTCCCTAATCTGCGGCCGGGCATGGAGGGGGTGGCGAAGACCCGGGTGGACGACAGGCCGGTGATCAGGATCTGGAGCGAGAAACTGGTGAACTGGCTGCGGATATTCCTCTGGACCTGGTGGCCGTGACATGGAGAGTGGTTCCTGGTATCGCATTGCCGGGTATCGGCCCAAACTGCGGCGCCATGCCCGGATCTACCGGCAGCACTTTCGCGGTCGCCTGACCTACGTCCTGCAGGACCGCACTTCAGGACGATATCACCTGTGCTCGCCTTCCGCTTACTACATGATGTCCCTGATGGACGGTTCGCGCACTGTGGAGGAAATCTGGGACATGGCCTGTGCAGCCTTCCCCAGCGAGGTTCTGGACAAGTCCGAGGTGACACGGCTGCTGGCCATGCTGTCTGGCAGTGATGTCCTGTACGGGGACGTTCCCTCCGATATCGAGAAACTTACCGAGCGCAGCACAAGGCAGAAACAGCGCAATATGCTGATGCCATTTCTTAATCCGCTGGCCGTCCGTATCCCTCTGTTGGACCCGAATGACTTCCTGACCGCAGTATCGCCCTGGCTGCGTTTCCTGTTCACCCCCTGGGCTGGCCTCGTTTATATGTTGGTCGTCGGCTACGCACTGGTACTTGCCGGCGCACATTGGGGTGAATTGACCGATGATATTACTGACCGCGTTCTTGTGACGCAAAATCTGCTCATCATGCTGTGTGTATACCCTCTGGTAAAAGCCGTTCACGAGCTGGGGCACGGCTTCGCGGTGAAGCATTGGGGTGGAGAGGTGCATGAAATAGGGATATTGTTTCTGGTGTTCATGCCGGTACCCTATGTGGATGCCTCCGCGGCCACCGCTTACCCGGTAAAGTGGCAGCGGGCACTGGTAGGCGCGGCCGGCATCCTGGTGGAGCTGTTTCTGGCGGCGCTTGCCCTGTTCGTATGGCTCTCGGTTGAAGAGGGAGTAGTGAAAGCCTGCGCCTACAACGTAATGTTGATCGGTGGTGTCTCCACCCTGTTTTTCAACGGCAATCCGCTGCTGCGCTACGACGGCTATTATGTACTCCAGGACATCCTGGAAATTCCCAATCTGCGCCCCCGTTCCTACCGTTATATCGCATATCTGGTGAAGAGTCGTTTGCTCGGCCTTTCGGACGTGCAATCGCCGGCGAACAGCCGCGGCGAGGCCCGCTGGATGCTGTTCTACGGTATTGCATCCTTCTGTTACAGGCTGACGGTCATCACTGCCATTGTCCTGTTTGTAGCCTCCCGCTTTTTCGTGATCGGTGTACTACTGGCCGTCTGGTCGTTTACCCTCATGGTAATACTGCCGATCCTCAAGCAGTTGCATTTCCTGCTGCGCGGGACGGCTCTGCGCGGCCGGCGCACGCGCGCGCTGACGGCGGTCGGAGGAGCTCTCTCAATCGTAGTGCTACTGCTCCTGGTGGTGCCGCTGCCGTATAACACAGTGGTCCAGGGTGTCGTGTGGGTGCCTGGCGATGGAGCGGTGCATGCGGGTTCCCAGGGAATCGTGGACAAGATCTACGCACACGAGCATGAAAGGGTTGAGAAGGGCGACGTCCTTCTGCAGCTCTCGGATCCTTTCCTGGACAAGGAAGTGGCGGTAGACCGGGCCAGGGTGAAGGAACTGAAACTGCGTCGGCTGGAGCAGGACGTCCGGGACCGGGTCGGAGCGCGGATCGTGGAAGAGCAATTGCGGCAGGCGCGGGCCGACCTGAGCCAGGCGCAGGAAAACCAGCGCAACCTGAGGGTCACCGCCGGCACCTCGGGCATGCTGACTCTGCCCCGGGAGGCGGATTTGCCCGGCAAGTTCGTACAGCGTGGGGATATCCTGGGCTATGTGGCGAACATCAATGCACCCGTCGTGCGGGTTGTGATCGATCAGGAGTCCATCGAGCAGGTGCGCAGCGATACCCGTGCGGTAGAAATGCGCCTGGTCGAGCGCCACGCGAAGGTCGTACCCGCACGGATCCTGAGCGAGGTGCCTTCACTTTCCGATACGCTCCCCAGTCCGGCGCTGAGCACTATCGGTGGCGGAAAGTTTATACTGGATCCCACCGACCCCGAGCAGCGCAGGGTGATCAACAGCGTATACAATCTGGAACTGGCGCCCGTTGAACCCTGGCCTGTGTCAAAACTGGGAATGCGGGTGTATGTAAAGTTTATTCACGGCTGGGAACCCATAGGCTGGCGCCTCTACCGGGCAGCCCGGCGGACTTTCCTGAGGCGTCTCAATGTCTGAGTGGCTCGCTCCGGAGGCTACCCGGTATCCCGAACGCACCGACCCGGGATTCGGATGGTGGCAGCGCCTGGAACGCAGTCTTTTGGTCTGGCCGGCCCGCTATCGTCACCTGTGGGTGAGGCGGGAACTGGCCAGGCTGGAAGCCTCCGCCCCCGGGGCAACTGTCCCGATCGAGACCCTTCGAAACAGAATCCGCCTGGATGGGTTGACCGCGGGGCCGCTGGCTCTCTGGCATGCCTGGGCGAGAGAGCAGGGCGCGGACAGCAACATGATTTCGGGAGCCCTGGCATTGATCCGGAATATGGCAATACAGTGTGTGGAACCATCGTCTCAGGGCGAGATGATAGCCTTCGCCAGCGCGGCAATAGCACTGAGCGGTCGTACGGTGCATGTTCTGACTCCGGATGACGCGTGTGCCCTAGAGCTCGAACCCGAATTGCAGGCACATCTTCAGCACCTTGGGATCCGGGTTGCCGCGATTGAATCCGGATCCCCGGTGAAGCAGCGACGTATGGGATATAAAGCCGCGGTGACGGTGGTAAGCGCCCGGGAAGCACTGCGCGATTATCTGTACGATCGGCTGCAACGACGTCCACGACAGGGGGAGATCACCCGCAAGCTGGGACGGCTGGTGGATGTCGATCATCTGGAGGATGCCCGCATGTTCGGCTTGCCCTTCGGTATCATCGTCGATGCCAACCGGATTCTGATCGAACAGGCCTGTGAACCGCTGACCGTTGCAGGGCGCACCGACCCTGACCATGAACGGACCTGGGCCGAGACCGCTCTGGCACTGGCGCGGAACCTTGAGGAGGGACCGCACTATACAGTGGAGGCCGACCTGCGCATCCAATTGACCGAGACGGGACACAGGCATCTGGATCAATGTGCGTCGGATTTACCGGGTGTCTGGCGCAATTCACACCGCCGCAGTACCGATGTTTCCCTGGCACTGCGGGCACTGAGGCTCGAACCCGGACGTCATTACCGGCTGGAAGGTCAGCGGGTGGAACTCCCCGCCGGGACACCGGCGCCTGAAGGAATGGTGCAGCTATTGGAGGCACGGGAGGGTGTCCCCGTGACCGGCCGGACCGTCGCCCGCGGAAAACTGACTTTCCAGCGGTTTTTCCGGCGCTATCAACGGCTCGCCGCCCTTTGCAGCGATACCCGCCATATCCGGGACGAGTTGTGGCGGATTTACGGGCTGTCGAGTTTCATCGCGGTACCCGCTTCCGGGAAACCGACTCCTGATTTAAGCTTGCTCAGTGAAACGGACACTCGCTTTGTGCATGCCGTATCCGGGATCAGCGAGTCGCTGGGGCGACAGTCCGGCAACGTACTTGCATCCTGGCGCATGCGCAGACGGCGCAAGGCGGCGGAGCGCCTGAGACGCAATCTGCTCAAGCTCGACAATCAATTAGGAAACATGACGGCATTTTCAGGTCGCGCAGAATGAAAAGAGCATACTTTATACACTTACTGATCATGTCCGTCGTTCCATTGTTCGCAAGCGGAGAACCCCTCGACTGTGTAATCAATCCGAACTCAACCGTGGAACTGGGTTCTTACCAGAATGGTGTGCTGGCAGAGGTACTCGTAAAGCGGGGGGACAGGGTGAAACGTGGACAACCCTTGGCGAGACTGGACAATGAAATAGAGAAGATGAACGCAAATCTGGCCCGTATTCGTGCCGAGTCGGATATCGATGTACGGTCCGGCCAGCTCCAGGAAAAATATAAGGACCGCGAGATGAAGCGGCTGGAATCTCTTCGTGAGAGCCAATCCGTGTCCACCAGTTCCTATGAGCAGGCGGAAATCGATCACGGTATGGCAGCGATGTCGGTGGAGTCGGCCAGATTGAAAAAGGACATTGCACAAGCTGAATATGAACGGGCAAAAGCGCAGCTACAACGCCGGACCATCAAGTCACCGGTGGACGGCGTGGTGGTGGATGTTGTGATGTCACCGGGTGAATACGTAAACGAACAAAGCACTCTAATGAACATCGCCGCCATTGACCCGCTGTACGTGGAGGTCTATTTGCCGGTGGCTTCCTACGGCGATATCCAAAAGGGGATGTCCGCGGTAGTGCGCCCTGAACAACCGATCGGCGGCGAATACACGGCAACGATCGCCGTAATAGATCAGGTCTTCGACGCCAGCAGCCGGACCTTCGGCGTCAGGCTGGAATTGCCCAACCCGGAATACAAATTGCCTGCGGGCGTGCGCTGCACGGTGGAATTCAAGACGTCATCCGGGGACGATCCATGACGGGTTCCAACCTCCGTCCAATCTCTT
>JARRRO010000164.1:0-4830 GCA_037380645.1 Gammaproteobacteria bacterium
CCCAGGGTGGAATAGGCCCGAACGCCGCCGACGTAGACGTCAAAGCCCCGGTGGCGCAACTTCTCGGCGTAGGCCTCGGCCTCTTTGCGAGTGAAGTAGCCCCGGTAACTGAGGCAGCCGGCGATGAGATAACACCATTGTTTGGGCTTGAGGGACAGCGCGGGGGTGGCGACGACGTTCCAGGTCACGTAGGGACGGCCGAGGTCGGCGTAGCTCTGGTAGCTGCCGTTGTCCGGGAGGTGCAGCCGGGTGTGGGCGAAGTCCAGCACCCCTCGGACGAAGATCAGTCTCTGCCGGAGCGCGGCGTCGGTGTTCTGGTCGGCAATGACCTTCTGTACCGGCTGTTCCCGCCGCATGATTTGCCACTGACCGGAGGCGGATTTGAGGTAATAACTCAGCGACGAACAGCCCGCCAGGCCCGTACTGCAGCCGAGCACGAGGCACAGTAGAAATCGTCGCTGGTGCGGGCTCATTATAGTGATGTTCGTTCCGGTTTTACGGGGTCGGCGAGTTTTGGCGCGCTGGGCAGCGGTTTACTGTAGCGGCGCGGCAGCCCCGCCGCAATCGCGGTGGCGCCGCCGGAAACTGTACATTCTGGAAAAATGTTGGAATCATGGCTGCTCGACCGCCCGCGGGATGCCGCGGGCGCATACGTTGCTTATGACCCTTGATCGCGAGTCATGTTTACCACCCTGATAGATTGCCGTTCCCTTGAAGAGTTTCTGGACCGGGAGGACTGGGTCATCGTCGACACCCGCTTCAACCTCGCGGACAAGACGGCCGGGCACAGGGCCTACCTCGAAGGGCATATCCCGGGGGCGGTGTACACCGATCTGGAAAAGGACCTGAGCGGGCAGGCGGGACCGGCGACGGGACGCCATCCTGTCCCTGACGCGGCGCGGCTGGCCGAGGTCTTTTCCCGCCTGGGCATAGGCCCGGACACGCAGGTGGTCGCCTACGACGATGCCGGCGGCTCTATCGCGGCGCGGCTCTGGTGGCTCCTGCACTACCTGGGCCACGACGCCGCCGCCGTACTCGACGGCGGCTGGGCGGAGTGGAAGGCCCGGGGCTTTGCCTCGGAAAGCGGGCAAGGTCCGGATCGTCCTCCGGCCGCATTCCAGGGCCGGCCCCGGGACGCATGGCTGGTCACGGCCGCCGAAGTGCCCGATGCGGCGCGCCTGATCGACAGCCGTGAACCAGATCGCTACGCCGGCGATCGCGAGCCCATAGATCCCGTGGCGGGACACATCCCGGGGGCGGTGAATTACTACTGGCGGCGCAACCTGGACGAGAACGGCCACTTCCGGCCGGCGCAAGAAGTCCGGCGTGACCTGCTGATGGCGCTGGGAGAGGTGCCGGCGGAGGAGGCCGTGTTTTACTGCGGTTCCGGCGTCACCGCCTGCCATAATCTCCTCGCCGCGGCCTGGGCCGGCCTGCCGCCGCCGCGGCTGTATGCCGGTTCATGGAGCGAATGGTGCCGCGACCCGCGCCGCCCCGTGGCCGTGTCAGCGCGGCGGTAACGGGGAATTTTTACCGATTATCACGGCTATGATTAAAGATGATAACTGCGTCACTGGGGACGGCAGAGGCGAGCAACTCCCGGTCGTTCTGGGCCCGGGAAACATCTATAATTGACGAAATCCTTAAATCACAAAATCACCAATGCAATCACCGTCTTGGGGGAACATGCCCGCCAGATATCTGCTCTTCGCCTTGATCCTGCTCGGCGCCGGGCTGGCCGTGCCCGTTCTCGCTGCGGACAACACTCCCGGTGACGCCCCGTCCGCCACGCAGCCGGCCGCTTCCCCCGGAGCCGATGCCGCCGATGGGGGTGAGGCGATGGATGCACCCCCCCGGGACGTGGTTCTGGTGCTGGATAATTCCGGCAGCATGAAGAAAAACGATCCCGAATTCCTGGCCGCCAAGGCGGTTCGGGAGTTCGTCAGTCGCCTGAACGCCAACACCCGACTGGCGATCGAGATCTTCGATCAGGATGTCAGGCTAGTTATGCCTCTGACCCCCGTCACCCAAAAATCCCGGGAGCAGATCATCCGGAGCCTGCAGCAGGTCAACTACAAGGGGCTGTTCACGGACAGCCCGTCCGCCATAGAGCGGGCGATCTACGAACTCAAGAACAACGGCCGGAAAGGGGCGAGGAAATTCATCGTCTTCATGACCGACGGCATCGTGGACACCGGGAATGCGGAAAAAAACGCGGAGAAGACCCGCTGGCTGCGCGAGGACCTGGCACCGGACGCCGCCCAGGCCAAGATCCGCATCTTCGGCATCGCCTTTACCGAAGACGCCGACTTCCAGTTGATTCAGACTCTGGCCCAGAAGACCGGTGGCGACTATTTCCGGGCGCTGCAGCCCGGGGACCTGAAAGGGGTATTCGAACGCATCTCTTCGACCATGGATCAGCCACCCCAGCCGAAGGCGACCAAGCCGGCCCCGGCGCCCCAGCCGCAGGCTCGGCAGCCATCTCCGCAGCCGGCCGCGACCGCGCCGCTGCAGCCGCCCGTGCTCCCCGTCGGCAGGGAGGAGCACACCCGCAATCTCATCATCATCACCGCTGCCGGCGTTCTGATCATTGCCCTGTTGAGTATGATCGTTGTGCTTATCCGCCGAGGACGCGAATTAAAGGTTGACGTGCACGACCCCGCCATCGAGGCTTACCTTAACGATATCCACGGTTACACCTCCCAGGCATCCTACAAGCTCGGCAGTAAGCCGACCATGCTGGGCAGGGTCGCCGGCAAGGATACCGAGCACCTGGATTACATCGTGATCCCGGAATCGACCATAGGGCGGCGCCACGCCCTGATCGAATACAAGGATTTCGCCTACTGGATTGTGGATCAGGGAAGCATCAACGGCACCTTCGTGAATGACGTCCCCATCAACAGCGAGGTACGGCTGAAGCACGGCGACAGAATACGCCTGCATAAACTGGAGTTCGAATTCATCATGCCCGAGATGGATGACGCGGGCATGACCGTCATGTCCAAGACGGTGTTTGCCCGGGAAGGGGGCGGCATGGAAAACGAATCGACTGTGCTCAAGGAGACCGCTGGTCCCTCTGCCTCGGGGAACGTTGATCAGGATCACGATTTTTTCGACCTGGAGACGGGAGAAAGAAGCACAACCGACGCGGGGGAGATAACCGTTATGCCCCACACCGGCGGTGGGGGGGCGACGAAGCCGGGGTATGTGGCTTACGATCCGGAAGACGAAACCTTTTTGCCTGGCAGCGAAGAAACCGAAAACAGCCGGGGTGGAAACGTTGAAGCTAAAAAGGACACCAACATCGATTCCGAGGACGAAACCCTGCTACCTAGTGAGTTAGATGTGCCCGACGAGGACGAGACCCTGCGCCAAAGCGAAGAATCCCTGGAAAACTTCGTTGATCTGACCGGAGTTGAAGACGAGAAGAAAGACAAGGAGGACTAGGGCGGGGCCGTGCGCATCCCCACGCAACGGCTGGCACCGTTTGCTAAATATCCCGGCCGTGATAAACATCCTGCGCCCGCCGTCTCCCGTTTCCCGCACTGACATGGCCCGTCTTTATGGCACCACCAAAATTCTCCTCCCACCGGCATTGCGCCGGCCGCTGCGGCGGGGCGCGGCGACGTCGTGAACGACAGGAATAGGCAGGTCCTTGCCGCGCTGGCCGACGGGGAATTCCATTCCGGCCAGCAGCTCGCCGAGGCCACCGGGGTCACCCGCAGCGCCGTATGGAAACAGATCCGGCGCCTCGCCGACCTGGGCCTGGAGGTGGAGGGAGTCACGGGCAGGGGTTACCGCCTGGCGGCGCCGCTGGAGCTCCTGGACACCGCCGGCATACGTTGCGGTCTGGACCCCGGCGCCGGGGAGGTGCCGGTAGACATCGAGACTCTGTTCGAGATCAATTCCACCAGCGGCTATCTGCTCGATGCCCTGGGGGCGGACTCCATCCATGGCCGGGCGGTGCTGGCCGAATACCAGACGGCCGGCCGCGGCCGGCGCGGCAATCCATGGCTCGCGGCCCCGGCCTCGGGGCTGTGCCTGTCCCTGGGATGGCATTATGAATCAGCCCCGGCATCGCTGACCTGCCTGTCCCTGGCCGCCGGCGTGGCCGTGGCCGGGGCCCTGCGCGGGGAAGGCTGCCCGGGGGTGCAGTTGAAGTGGCCCAACGACGTGCTGGTTGACGGCGCCAAGCTGGCGGGGATCCTGATCGAGTCCCACGCCCAGGGCGCCGGACCCTGCGACGTGGTGATCGGCGTCGGGGTCAATGTCCACCTGCCGGAGCAGCTGGAACGGACCCTGGACAGGCGCGTGACGGACCTGGAAAGAGTACTGGCGCCGGTTACGCCCTCGCGCAACAGACTGGCCGCCCGGCTTATCAATGCGCTGGTCGCCATGCTGAAACGATATGACAGCGACGGCTTTTCTTCCTTCCTGGAGGCGTGGCGGGAACTGGATTACGCCGCCGGCAGGGAGGCGGTGCTGCTGTTGCCGGGGCAACAAACCGCCGGCCGGGTGGTCGGTATCGACGAGAACGGCCTGTTGATCATGGCCATTGAGGGGGAACGGAGAAAATTCAGCAGCGGTGAACTGAGTCTGAGGATCGTAGAGTGAAACTGCTGGTTGACATCGGCAACAGCGACATCAAATGGGCCCCGTACCGGCAGGCGCTGGAGCCGGGCGGCGTGATACGCCTCGCGCCGTCCCCGGGTGAGAGCCTGAAGCCGGTTTGGGGGAAGCTGGAGAAGCCGCAAGGGGTTTATGTCTCTAATGTGGCCGGCGACGCCGTCGCGGAGGAGATTACCCGTTATTGCCTGGATAACTGGT
>JARRRO010000165.1:0-11781 GCA_037380645.1 Gammaproteobacteria bacterium
CTCATCTCCGGCCCCGACTTCCAGCAGTTCCTCGCTATCCGCACCGTCGCTGGTCGCTGCCGTCACATCCAGCAGGTCTTCATCAATGCTGTCGGTTTCCAGATCGGCGTGGGCGGTGACATCCAGCAGGTCTTCGCCGCCGCCGGCCTGCATTTCTACGGTATCGCCGGAGAAGGTGCTCTCACCGCCGGCTTGCATTTCAAAGGTATCGTCGGAGAGGGTGCTCTCGCCGCCGGTAATGTCCAGTACATCCTTGTCTTCTTCTTCGACAGGGTTTTCCTCTGCTTCGAACTCCGTATCCAGACCAACGGCCGCGGTAACGTCCAGGATGTCTTCTTTATCCGCGGTGGGGACCGTGTAATCCAGGGTGGTTTCATCCCCGACGCCGGCGGTGGTCAGGTCCAGGACTTCCTCTTCCTCCGATTCACCTTCGGCGGCGTCCGGCTGCTCCTCCCCGGCCGTTCCCAGGTCGAAGTCCAGGCCCGCTTCCTCTTCCTCCGGGGCGGTGAGATCCACCATGCCGACTCCGGTCGTTTCCTCCGCGGGCTCCTCTTCCCCCTCCGTCGGTTCAGAGAACAGCGGCCGGTTGGGGGATAGTTCCTGCCACATGACCTGCGCCATTTCCCAGTGCGGCCCCTCGCCGTTTACCAGGTCGTGCAGTACTTCGGCCTCGTTTTCGTATTTGGTCTTGTTGCCGGCCGCGTAGAAGACCTCCAGCAGCTTGCTGTGAAAATCCAGGTTGTCCGGGTCGTTGCTGATGGCGTCGCGGACGAACTCCTCGGCCTGGTCGAAATGTTCATAGGCCAGAAACACGTTGACCTCGGACAGAGGATCTTCATCCTCCTCGGATGACGGCTCCTCCTCCTCCATGGCCACGGCCTCTTCTTCCTCCGGGAACTCAGTCGCGGTGGCTTCGCCCACTTCCTCTTCCTCCACCTCCACTCCGGGCTCCGCGGTAACAGCCAAGCGATCCTCGATTTCCTCGCCTGTGGCCTCTTCTTCAGTTTCTTCGCCGGCCGCGATGGCAAGACTGATATCCGTCTCGTCCTCACTGCCGGACGGGAGCTCGGTCTCCTCCGCCGGTTCATATTCGGGCGGCAGCTCGTCGCTGTCCACTTCCTCACCGCCGGGGCCGGCGGCGGCACGGCGCCGGATCACCACCAGCCCGGCGATGGCCAGGATCAGGGCGGCGAGGACACCGCCGAGGGCGGTCAGGTTAGACATCACCACGGATTTGATCTGGTCAAGCATGCCGGGGACAGGCGGCGGGGCCTTGGGGGCAGGCTTGGGTTTGGCCGACGCCTGTTGCGCCGCCTTTTTCTTGGCGGCCAGCGCCTGTGCAGCCTTTTTCTTGGCAGCGGCCGCCGCCGCGGCCTGTTCTGCCTGCCTTTTCGCCAGCTGCTGCTGCAGGGTGGCCACCTCGTTATCCTTGAGTTTGATCAACCGCTTGAGATCCCCGACGATGGCGTCCGACTGGGAAACCTGCTGATTCAGATCCGAGTTTTCCGCAGTCAGCGACTGCAGTTGTTCGTTAGCTATGGCCAGGTCCTTGCCCGCGTCCTTGCCGCCGCCGGCGGCCTGCCCGGCTCCCTTGCCTTTCTCCGGCGTGACGATTTTCAATTCCGAGCCGCTTTTCGCCGTCGTGGCGGGGGTTGTCTCCCCCGGGGTCGCCGTGCCGCCGGCCGGCCGTTGCCCGGCTTCCTTCGCCGTCTTGCCCTTGATCTCGTCCCACATGGCGTACTGGGACTTGACCTGGGCCAGGGCGTCTTGCTTGTTGAGTGACGTCATCTCCTGTCGTGACGGCATGTGCAGGACATAACCCCGCTTCAGCCCGTCGATGTTGTTGTGGATGAAGGCCTCGGGGTTGGCGCGCAGCAGGGCCAGCATCATCTGCTGGATGCTGACGGAATCATCCGGCCGTACCTCCTTGGCGATGGACCACAGCGTGTTGCCGGTAACGGTGGGTCCGTAGTCACCGCCGCTGTAGCCGGCGGTAGCTGGAGCCGGTGTCGGTGCCGGGGCTGCACGGGTGGGCTCAGCGGGCTTGGGTTTGGGCTTGGCAGGCGCCGCTTCGCCACCGCCCGTAGGAGCGGGCGAAACCGTCTCACCCTTCGCTTTTGCGGGGGCAGGGGCAGGGGCGGGAGCAGGGGCGGGAGCGGGCTGTTGCTGTTGCTGTTCCTGCATCCCGCTCATGGCCGGTGCCTGTTGCTGGGACGGCACAATCCGGCGCGCATCGGGGTTGTACAGGGGCGGATCCAGGAGCACGGTGTATTCCCGGTAAAGCCGGCCGTTGGACCAGTCCGCTTCCACCAGGAAGTTCAGAAAGGGTTCGCGGATGGGTGTCTTGGTGGTGATATGAACATAGTCGGGACCATGGTCATTGGTTACGATTTCAAAGCGCAGGCGGCTGAGGATGAATGGCCGGTCGATGCCGGCGCGCTCGAAGGCGTCGTTGTCGGCCAGCCCCACCTTGAGGCTCTGCATCTCGGCGCGGGTAGGCGACAGCAGGTTGATCCTGGCATCCAGGGGCTGGTTCAGGGCGGAATGGAGTTCTATGTTGCCCAGCCCCAGGGCGGCCGCCCAGCCGGGCACAACCGCCAGCAAAGCCATCATTACGTATCTACACATCATTCGTGTTTCTTGTCCCGGCGGCTACGGTGGGTCTATGAGCAGGGAGTATTCCCGGGAATAGCGCCCTTTTGCCCAATCCACCTCCAAGGTAAAAGTCAGGGCAGGTTCCCGGATCGGCTTGGCAGTCGTGATCTGTATGTAATGCCCCGAGGCGTCTTCTTTCAACTCATGCCGGAGGGGGACTGTAACCTGGGAACTCCCCCCCGTATATTGGATCGACACTTTCAGACCCGCCAAATCCGCCTTATCCACCCCCGACAGATTAACCCGGGCATCCAGTGGCTCTCCCAGGTGGGAGTGAAGGGTGATGTCTGAGAGCGTCAGGGCGGAAACCGCCGGCGATAGACACCCACAGAGGAAACACACCAGCCATTTCAGGGCCTTTTCTCGCATCGATTCCAGTGATTGATTTTCAGAAAATGCTTATGAGGCAATAAGTTACACTCGGTCTCGGCAACTTCCGGCCCAACCTGGTTCAAGTTCCCCCCGGGAGCGTCGGGATCCTCCCCGGCGGCAACAGACGGGGCGGCAACCCGGATCCGGCTTAAAACCTACGAAGCTGCTTTATAATTACCCCTTAACTATAGTTTATAAATAGTCTTTTACCAAAATTTCAGCAATTTGAACACTATTTAATGCCGCGCCTTTCCGGAGGTTGTCCGAGACCACCCAGAGGTCCAGGCCGCGGGGATGGGAGATATCCTCCCGGATCCTGCCCACGTACACGGCGTCCCGGCCGGCGCCCTCGGTCGCCGCGGTGGGATAGCCGCCGTCGCGGTGTTCGTCCAGGACCGTCACCCCGGGAAAGGACGCCAGCAGCTCCCTGGCCTCATCAGCGCTGAGTTTCTTCTCGGTTTCGATGTGCACAGCCTCGGAATGGCCGTAGTAGACCGGCACCCTGACCGCGGTGGGATTTATCCGGATGTTATCGTCCTCCATGATTTTGCGGGTCTCCCAGACCATCTTCATCTCTTCCTTGGTGTAGCCGTTGTCCTGGAAGACGTCGATGTGCGGCAGGGCGTTGAAGGCTATCTGCTTGGGATAGACATGGCATTCCGCCGGCCGGCCGCCGATCAGCGCCTCCGTCTGCTGCCTCAGTTCCTCAACCGCCTCCTTGCCGGTACCGGATACCGCCTGGTAGGTGCAGACGTTGATCCGTTCTATGCGGGCGGCGTCGTGGATGGGCTTCAACGCCACCACCATCTGGATGGTGGAACAGTTGGGATTGGCGATGATTCCCCGGGTCCGGTAGCCGGCGGCGGCGTGGGGATTGACCTCCGGCACCACCAGGGGGATGTCGTCGTCATAGCGGAACTGCGAGGTGTTGTCGATAACCACGGCGCCCGCCGCCACGGCCCGGGGGGCATGGACCTTGGAAACCGACGCACCGGGGGAGAACAGGCCTATGTCTATCCCATTGAAATCAAACTGCTCCAGGTCCTCGATGATAAGTTCCTTCCCCTTGAACGGGACCCGGTTGCCGGCGGAGCGGCTGCTGGCCACGGCATCCGCCAGGACCCGGCGTACCGCCGACTCGATCCTGTCCGCCAGGGGCGCCAGGTTCAGTGAATAACGCAGCATCATGGCTGCGGACAGGATCATGGCCAGGGGGTTGGCCCTGCCGGTCCCGGCGATGTCCGGCGCCGAGCCGTGCACCGGCTCATACAGGCCGCGGCTACTGACGTTCAGGGAGGCCGAGGGCAGCATGCCGATAGACCCGCTCAGCATGGAGGCCAGATCCGACAGGATATCACCGAACATGTTTCCGGTAACCAGCACATCGAACTGTTTCGGGTCCCGCACCAGCTGCATGGCGGCGTTGTCCACATACATATGACGCAGTTCCACGTCGGGATACTTACCCGCCAGATCGGTCATCACCCCGCGCCAAAGCTCCGATACCTCCAGGACGTTGGCCTTGTCCACGGAGATGACGCGGCAGCGGCGCTTGCGGGCCACGTCGAAGGCAACGCGGCCGATGCGCTGTATCTCCGCCTCGTCGTAGATCATGGTGTTGAAGCCCGTGCGCCGGCCATCGCGGGTCTCGATGCCGCGCGGCTCGCCGAAATAGATGCCGCCGGTCAGCTCCCGCACGATCATGATATCCAGCCCGCTCACCAGATCCGGCTTCAGCGAGGACGCCGCGGCCAGTTCCGGATAAACCATGACCGGCCTGAGGTTGGCGAAGGCGCCGAGGCCGGCGCGCAGGGCCAGCAGGCCGCGTTCCGGGCGCAGGGCCCGATCGATGTTGTCCCACTTGGGACCGCCGATGGCGCTCAAGAGCACGGCGTCCGCATCCCTGGCCGCGGTCAGGGTCGCCTCCGGCAGGGGCTTGCCGGTGGCGTCGATGGCTGCCCCGCCAACGAGCCCGTGTTGCAGGCTCAGTTTCAGACCGTCGTGACCGTCCAGTACGGTCAGGACCTTCTCCGCCTCCGCCATGATCTCGGGACCGACGCCGTCGCCGGCCAGTAAAAGAACCTGCTGTACCATGTCTCTCCGTCCTCACTGTCCGCTCAAATCTTCACCGGACCCTGGAAAAGCGGCACAGGATAACATAACCGGATCAGCGATTTATACTTATGCAGATGGCGAAATCCCGCCGCTGCACCTATACTGGCCAGCCCTGGATCCCCGGCATAAGAACAAACCGTGAACCCCGGCTTCGACAAACTGCAACCTTACCCTTTTGAAGAGCTGGCCCGGCTGCAGTCGGCGGTCACCCCGGCCGCGGTGCCGGGCATAGATCTGTCCATAGGCGAGCCCAAGCACCCCACGCCGGGCTTAATCCTCGAGGCTCTGGCCGGCAGCCTGGACGGCGCAGCCCGCTATCCCAGCACCCGGGGGACTTTGGCACTGCGCGAGGCCGTGCGCGAGTGGCTGATCCGGCGTTTCGGTCTTCCGGCGGAAAGTGTCGAGGCGGACCGGCACATCCTGCCCGTCACGGGCACCCGTGAGGCCCTGTTCGCCTTCGCCCAGACCGTCATCGATCCGCGCAAGCCCGGCGCCCTGGTGGTGACCGGCAATCCCTTCTACCAGATCTACGAGGGCGCGGCATTTCTCGCCGGCGCCGACGTGCATTACCTCAACTGCCTGGAGGAAAACGGTTTCACGCCGGACATCAAAGCGGTGCCGGCGGAGATCTGGGACCGCTGCCAGCTGCTGTACCTGTGTTCGCCCAACAACCCGTCCGGTACGGTCATAGACCTTAAGACCTACCGGTTACTGCTGGAACTGGCGGACCGCCACGATTTCATCATCGCCGCCGACGAGTGCTACTCGGAGATCTACCTGGACGAGTCGCATCCTCCGCCGGGACTGCTGCAGGCCGCCGCGGACTCGGGGCGCGGCGATTACCGCCGCTGCATGGTGTTCCACAGCCTGTCCAAGCGCTCCAACGTCCCGGGCATGCGTTCCGGCTTCGTCGCCGGCGATGCTGATCTGATCCGGGCCTTCTACCTGTACCGGACCTACCACGGCTGCGCCATGCCGACGTATACCCAGATCGCCAGTATCGCGGCCTGGGGCGACGAGGAACACGTGCGCGAGAACCGCAGCCGCTACCGCCGCAAGTTCGACGCGGTTCTTGCTATACTGCAACCGGTCCTGCCGGTGCAGCGCCCGCCGGCGGGTTTTTATCTGTGGGCGCGGACGCCGGTGGACGACGTGGAATTCACGCGCCTGCTGCTGCAGCGGCATAACGTGCGCGTTTTGCCCGGCAGTTTCATGTCGCGCGAGGCCGGCGGGGTCAATCCCGGTCAGGGCCGCGTGCGCATCGCCCTGGTGGCGGATCTGGAGGAATGCGTCGAGGCGGCCGAACGCATCCGCAGCGTCGCAGCATCACTATAAATATCGCAGGAGAGAGAATGAGCAACCTGGAAACCCTTATCGACGGCTATTTCGAAAAGCGCAGTAAGATCAATTCCCAGAGCGCGGACAAGGCGCTGAAGGAAGCCGTGCACAAGGTCCTGGCCGGTCTGGATGCGGGGGAACTGCGCGTGGCCGAGAAGAAAAACGGCGAATGGGTGGTCAACCAGTGGATCAAGAAGGCCGTGCTGCTGTCCTTCGCCATAAGCGACAACCGGGTCATACAGGGCGGTTACACCACCTACTTCGACAAGGTGGCACTGAAATTCAGCCACTACGACAAGGGCCACTACCGGGAGATCATGGCCCGGGTGGTGCCTCCGGCCACGGCCCGTTACGGCAGCTTCATCGGACCCAACGTGGTGCTCATGCCCAGCTACGTCAACATCGGCGCCTACGTGGATGCGGGCACCATGGTGGATACCTGGGCCACCGTTGGGTCCTGCGCCCAGATCGGCAAGAACGTGCACCTCTCCGGCGGCGTCGGCATAGGCGGCGTGCTGGAGCCCTTACAGGCCAGTCCCACTATTATTGAGGACAATTGCTTCATCGGGGCCCGTTCCGAGATCGTGGAGGGGGTCATTGTCGGAGAGGGATCGGTGATCTCCATGGGCGTGTACATAGGCCAGAGCACCAAGATCTTAAACCGCGAGACCGGGGAAGTGAGTTTCGGCCGCATCCCGCCGGGTTCAGTAGTGGTCTCGGGCAACCTGCCCGCCAAGGACGGCAGCCACAGCCTGTACTGCGCCGTCATCGTCAAGCAGGTGGACGAGAAGACGCGGAAGAAGGTGGGGATCAACGAGCTGCTCCGGAACATCTGAGGTATGGCGGAGGACGGGGGCTTGCGGTATAGAAGTAATTCGTGAATCGTTAAATCGCAAAACCGCCGACCGAATTGATGAATTGAATGATGATCTCGCAAAGTGCGCAAAGGGCGCCAAGAAATTAAATGTTTCTTAATCTTTGCGTTCTTTGCGTGCTTGGCGAGATCAAATCCAGCCCAAAATAAACGATGCCTGGATACCGGATACGCGCTATCGTGCGTTCCGGTATAACGGGATCAAATACGATTCACGACTTACGATTCACTCTCTCCGGGATTTATCAGCTCTCGAGAGAGTGCACCACCAGCCCACTGCGTAGTTTAGGTTCGAACCAGGTCACCTTCGGCGGCATAATCAGGCCGGCGTCGGCGATGTCCATGATCTGCTGCATGGTCACGGGATACATGGCGAAGGCCACGGCCATTTCACCGCTGTCCACGCGCCGCTCCAGTTCCTTAAGGCCGCGGATGCCGCCGACGAAATCGATGCGCTTGTCCGTGCGCAGATCATGGATGTCCAGCACCGGCTGCAGTATGTGCATGGAAAGGACGGTAACGTCCAGCACCCCCACGGGGTCCCCGTCGTCCCAGGTGCCGGGCCGGGCCCTGAGGGCGTACCAGTCGCCGTCCAGATACATGCCCATCTCGTGCAGGGCCTTGGGTTTGTACGGTTCTTGTTTGTATTTTTCAATCTCGAAGGCGGCGGAAACGGCATTGAGAAAGGACTCCGGATCGTGGCCATTGAGGTCCCTGACCACGCGGTTGTAGTCGTACACGGCGAGTTGATCGTGGGGAAAATGTACGGCCAGGAAAAAATTATATTCCTCATCGCCACGATGGTGCGGGTTTTCCTTCCTCAGATCATTGCCTACCAGGGCGGCGGCGGCCGTGCGGTGGTGCCCGTCGGCCACGTAGGTGGCGGGCATGCGTTCGAATTCGGCGACGATACCGGTGATGACGGCGGCGGCGTCCACCACCCACAGCCGGTGCGTCACCCCGTCGTCCGCGGTGAAGTCGTAGACCGGTTCGCTGCGCCGCTTGATGTCCTCCGCGATACCGTCCAGCCGCCTCACCGCCCGGTAGGCGAAGAACACCGGCTCGGCGTTCAGCATGGCGACGCGGACGTGGTTCTTGCGGTCCGTCTCCTTGTCGGGGCGGGTCAGCTCGTGTTTCTTGATGCGCCCTTCGAGATAATCGTCTATCCAGGCGCAGGCAACGATGCCGGTCTGGGAATGGCCGCCCATGACCAGTTCGTAGATATAAAGACACTCCCTCTGGTCCTGGAAGAAGACACCTTCCTCCTGCAGCCTGCGGAAATTGTCGCGGCCGGCCTGGTAGACCTCCCTGCTGTAGGGATCGGTGCCCGGCGGCAGGGTGATCTCCGGCTTGACCACGTTCAGAAAGGAGTGGCCTCGTCCGCAGGCCGCTCTATGCCCAGCACGGCCACGGCCATGTTGTTGCCCTTGGCGATGCCCATCTGCATGTGCTGAATATTGATATTCTGTTCCGCCAGCAGGGTGCTGATGGCGGCGATCACGCCGGGCTGATCGACATGGCGAGTGGCAATGAGATGCCCATCCAGCACCGTCTCTATGTCATAGGCGCCGATGCGCACCAGACGCGGATGGGTACTGTCAAATAACGTCCCTTCCACGGAGATCTGTCTGTTTTCGGAGTGCGCCGTCAGGCTCACGGTGGCGTGGTAAACGGGATGGGCGTCGCGCAGGGACTCCTTTAATTTAATCCCCTGCTGCCCGGCAATGGTACGGGCATTAACCCGGTTTACCGGGATGGACATGTAGGTGCTGATCAGCCCTACCAGCCCCTCCGTCGAGATGGAACGTATGTCCCTTTCAGTGGCGCCGCCGCTGAGGGTGACATCCAGCTGTCGTATGGGCGCATCGGCCATGTGGCCCAGCATCTTGCCCAGGCGCCGCGCCAGGGTCATGTACGGCTTCAGCTTGACCAGCTCCTCGCCGGAAACCGGCGGCAGGTTGATAGCGTGGATGGGCTCGCCGGTTTTGAGGTAAACGGCGATCTGCCTGGCGATCTCAAGACCGGCCGCGGTCTGCGCTTCGGCGGTGGAGGCGCCGAGATGCGGCGTGAGCACGATGTTATCCAGTTCGAGCAGCGGGGAGTCGCCGGGCGGCTCCTTTTCAAACACGTCCAGAGCCGCCCCCGCCAGGCGACCCGATTTCAGCGCATCATACAGCGCCGCTTCATCCACCAGGCCGCCGCGGGCGCAGTTGATGAGGCGCGCACCCTTTTTCATTTGCGCCAGGCGTTCGGCGTTCAACAGCCCCCGGGTCTTGTCATTGACGGGGCAATGCAGGGTCACGTAGTCGGCGGTCTTCAGCAGCTCATCCAGTTCCGCCGAACCAACCCCGTCTTGCTCGCAGATTTCCGCGGAAACGAAGGGATCGTATATAACCACGTCCATCCTGAAGGCCTTGGCGCGATCGGCGACTATGCGCCCGATGGTGCCGTAGCCGATGACGCCCAGAGTCTTGCCGGCGAGTTCCGCCCCGACGAATTGCGAGCGTTTCCATTCTCCCGCCCTGACCGAGCGATCCGCCGCGGGAAGATTGCGGCTCAGGGACAGGATGTGGGCGAAAGTCAGTTCCGCCGTGGTGGTGGCGTTGGCGTCCGGCGTGTTGAGGACGGCGATGCCCTTCTCCGTCGCCTTTTCCACGTCGATGTTGTCCACGCCGATACCGGCCCGTCCTACGACCCGAAGCGAGTCGGCGCTTTCGATCACCTTGTCGGTGATCTTCACGGCGCTGCGCACCAGGACGGCGTTGTAACCGGCGATCTTTTCACACAGCTCCGCTTCATCCATGCCGTGTATCACGTCAACCTGAAATTCATCCTGATTCTTCAGATAGTCAACGCCCTCTTCAGCGATCTTGTCCGCCACCAGAATTCTTTTTGCCATGACCTGTATACCTGTCAGATGATTGGATCAGGGATCTCCCCAACCGGATGAAACAGCGAATGTTGTAAGGATAACGATCGCTGTCAGCAACTGTGCTGACAGCAACAACAGGAAGGAGGGGAGAGATTTTCCTGCAAAAAAGGCACAACGGTCGGGAGACAAGTCATTCTGTAGAAATTCTTCTTCGTTGACTGTTGCATTAGCTGTAAACAATCCAGGCGGGTATTGTAGTCAAACACTAAGAACTTTCAAGTTTCATCCCGAAAAGCGGCGAGCGTACGGCACCCTTGGTTCAGACCGCCTTCTGCAGGACCGTTTCCACCCTGCTCACCAGGCTCTGCACCAGGGCATCGACCTTGGCCTCGTCCTCACCCTCCACCATGATCCGCAGCAGCGGCTCGGTTCCCGAAGGCCGCAACAGCACCCGGCCGCCGCCGCCGAGTTCGAGCTCGGCTTCTTTCACCACGTCGTTAAGTTCAGGATAGGAGGACATATCCAGCCGGTTCTGCAGTTTTATGTTCATCAGCTTCTGGGGATACTTGGTCATGCCGTGCTTAAGATCCCGCAGGGACTTGCCGGCGGCCGTCATGGCCTCGATGACCTGCAGGGCCGAGATGATGCCGTCACCGGCGCAGGACAGGTTCAGGTTGATGATGTGGCCGGAGGATTCACCGCCCAGCTTCAGGTTCTCCCGGGCCAACATCTCCATGATGTAGCGATCGCCGACCCGGGCGCGGTGAAAATCCATGTCCAGCGCCAGGATCGCCTGCTCCAGCCCCAGGTTGCTCATCTGGGTGCCCACCACGGCCCCGTTCAGGGAAGCGCGCCGGTACTTCGCGATGACATACAGGATCTCGTCCCCGTCGACGACGGTGCCCGTGTCATCCACCAGTATCAGCCGGTCGCCGTCGCCGTCGAGGGCGATGCCCAGGTCCGCGCGCTTCTTCACCACTGTCTTGCACAGCAGGGCGGGATCGGTCGCCCCGCAACCGTCATTAATATTGAAACCGTCGGGGGAGGCGCCGATGACGTCCACCTTCGCCCCCAATTCCCTGAAGACCTTGGGGGCGACACGGTAGGTCGCGCCGTTGGCGCAGTCTACGACGAGGTGCAGATCGTCGAAGCCGCCGCCGGCGTCGACCCTTGACTTGCAGAACTCGATGTAACGCCGCGGGGCGTCCGCCATGCGCCGGGCCTTGCCGAGCCTGCCGGATTCAGACAGCGCGAGCGGCTTTTCCATTTCCTCTTCCCTGGCCAGTTCGATCTCATCGGGCAGCTTCCGCCCGTCGGAGGAAAAGAACTTGATGCCGTTGTCCTCATAGGGATTGTGCGAGGCGCTGATGACGATGCCGGCCTGGGCCCGGGTATTCCGGGTCAGGTAGGCAAGGGCCGGCGTGGGCATGGGCCCGAGCAGGCGGATGTCCGCCCCCGCCGCGGACAGGCCCGCCTCCAGGGCGGATTCGAACATATAACCGGAAAGACGGGTATCCTTGCCGATGAGGACAGGGCCGTTGCCCTCACGGGTCAG
>JARRRO010000166.1:0-4805 GCA_037380645.1 Gammaproteobacteria bacterium
TTCTCCTGCACGTGCTCCCACTGCGCCCGTACCACTTTCTCCGGGCCGGAAAACGAGACGATGCAGCTCCAGAACGGGATGTGGTGCTTCTCGGCATACGGCTCGTACTCCTCCGGCGCCGCGCCCCGCGCCTGCAGGGCCTGGTATTCCGCATCCCGCTCCTTCGGCCCGTTCACCCAGAAATCGTGCACCCCGATCAGGCCCGGCGTCCCGAACAGCGGGCTCAACAGATCCGGGTAGCCCGTGAATATCTTGCTGTTCTCCAGGTGCGTCATGATGTCCACCATCGGGATCAGGTCCTTGTAGTGATAGAAATGCACCACCCCCTTCAGGTTCGTTTCCGGCTCCGGCATCATCCAGAAACCCATCTTGGTCACTACCCCGAAGTTCGACTGGCTGAACATCCCGTCTATCCAGGGGCCGAAACCCGACTTGTAGCACTGCCAAGTCCGTGAGTTCGGCATCGCCCCCATCCCCGTCCGCAGCACTTCCCCGTTGGCCAGCACCACCTCCATCCCGCAGTGCGCGTCGAAGTGGTTGCGGTACTCCGCCGCCGTGTACCCCGCTCCCCGGTCCAGGGCGTTGCCCACCAGGCTGCCCCAGCCCGGGTCCGGGCAGTCTATCCACAGCTTGATCTTGTGCTCCTGCAGGTAGTTGTACAGATCGAAGTTGCTGACACCGGGCTCCACCAGGCAGTACGCCTGCTTCTCGTTCACCTCCAGGATCCGGTTCATCCGCTTCAGATCCAGCACCACGCTCCCCGTCATGCTCGGCGCCGAACCCCCGTAGCCCAGGTTCTTCCCCGCCGAGATGGCGTAGATCGGAATCCGGTACTTGTTGGCGATGCGGATCACGCCCTGCACCTCCTCCGTGGTCGACGGCGCCACCGCTGCCGAAGGGATGCGCTCCTCCGGCTCCCCCCACAGGGGCGAGTAGGCGTCCCGGTACAGCATCACGTCCTCCTCGCTGGTGAAGACCCAGTCGCCACCGACCGCCTTGCGGCACTCGGTCATCGCCCGGTTGAAGGTTGCCCGGCTTATCCCGGGAGGCAGTGGTAATGGCATCGCCTTCTCCTTGATTATGATTGTCTGGAAACGCGGGTCTGACGGGTGGGTGTCATTACCCAGGACACGAGGATCTTGTCACGTTCCCCGGCCACTTGCCGGCCGGAGACCGCCGTTCCGGCAGACACCGCCTGCCTGACGGATGCGGAGGTATTCTCCAGGTCGAGGGAGCTGAGCAACCGCGCGGCGATGAGGGGCCAGTTGACCTTCCCCTCCAGCATCCTGCCGGCCTTTGCGACCGCATTCGCCGGGCCGTTAATCACGTGGGAAACCCCGCCATTGGGGGTGAAGACATGTTCCATCCGGAATTTCGGGTATACGCCGTGGCTGGCCGCGAGCTGCGACAGGCAGAAAAAACAGTCCTTGTCCGTCAGTCCCGCAATGCCGTCCGCTGTCTTGCGCCATCTGACATCCAGATAGCCGGACCAGAGATCTGTAACGTCCCCATGGAAGGGGCTGACGGGGTATCCCAGCCTGTGCATGGCCCCTCCGAATATCTTCGCTTCCTCAAAGCGATCATCGAAAACGGCATGTTCGATGCCAGTGCCTCCCAATGGTTGCATCCCCAGCCAGGAGTGCTTGCGGCCCAGCACCGGCAGGGACGCCGTGCCCGTAGCGGTTATGGCGAGAAAATCTCTGCGTTTCATCGACGTTCTCCGTTTACTTCGGGATTTCCGGATACCATGCAATCAGCGTCAGCGGCGGGACGAATTGCAATTGGTTATTTGGCATTCGCCCCTTACGAACGGCGGGCGTCGGAAGCATCGTTCGTTTCCACATCCCACGTCCGGGGAATCAGTCTAACCTCATATTTTACCGGCCAAAATAATACAGCCTTTAACGATGGTAATTACCCTGCTTCTGAGCATCAATAAATGAATAGTACCAATCGACCCCGTTCAGCCTGTGTGAGATAATCTCTGAGCGATAACTATATGCGATCTTGTACCTCATGAATACCGACCTTCCCTCTACGGATATCGACATGTTTGACGCGGACTCCGTCCGCAACGCGCGAATGGTGGATGATTCCATCCGGGAGATGGCGCCGGTCCTGTGGCTGGAACGCGAGAACATCGCAGTCATGGGCCGCTTCCAGGACGTCCAGAACGGACTGTCTGACTGGCAGACTTTTTCCTCCCGGTCCCGTCCCTGGCATGACCCTGAATCTGTCCGGCCGGAGATCCTGCTCACCGATGATCCGCCAAGACATACCCAGGTGCGCAAGGTGCTGGGAGACATCCTTTCACCTGCCGTGCTCAAAAGCATGACCCAATACTTTGCGGCGGACGCCGAGGCGCTGTTATCAGATCTCAAGAATGCCGGCAGACGGGAAATTGACGCGGTTGCCGACATCAGCCGGCCCTTTGTCTACAAGGTGCTGCCGGATCTGATCGGGCTGCCGCTGGAGGGCCGCGAAAATATGGCGGCCTTCGGGCACATGGTCTGGGCCACCATGGGGCCGGAGAACGCACTCTTCCATGAAGCCATGGAAAACAGCGAGCCGGTATTCGAATGGCTGGACACCTGCTGCGAGCGGGAATCTCTCGAGCCGGGCAAGCTCGGCATGAAAGTATTCGAGGCGGCGGACCAGGGGCTCATCACCGAGGCCGAGGCCAAGCTGCTGGTACAGATACTCCTTTCGGCGGCGGCTGACAGCACCGTCATGACGATTTCCACGGCCATCCGTGCCTTCTGTGAATTCCCTGAACAGTATGAACTGCTCCGCAGGGATCCGTCATTGACCCGCGCCGCCTTCGAGGAAAGCCTGCGCTGGGATTCGCCTTCGCGCATGGCCGGACGCATAACCACGAAGGATGTGGAGATAGAGGGTTACAACATTCCCGCGGGGACGCGGTGTGGCCTGATGTTTGCCGCCGCCAACCGTGACCCGCGTAAATGGGAAGAACCGGAGCGATTCGACATTCAACGGGATATCCGCGGGCACGTCGGCTGGGGCTTCGGGATACATGCCTGTGTGGGCAGGAACCTGGCGCTGCTTGAGGCGGATGCCCTGTTGGGGAAACTCATATCGCACATAGAGAGTTTCGAGGCGGCGGGAAATCCAGAGCCCTGGATGACTACCATCGGCCACGGACCCGCCAGCCTCCCGGTACGAATTACCTTTACCTAGAATTTGTCATCAAAATTGATGAATGATCAGTTCTCGCCAAGGCGCAAAGACGCGAAGAAATGCATTTGTATCCTTTTACTTGGCGCCCCCGGATCAAGTCCGGGGCAGGCTTTGCGTCTCCGCGAGATCCTTCATTACTTGAACCTATATGACTGTCGCTGGAGGGAATGACAATGACCGATGAAAGTTACGAGAAAGGCCAGGAACTGATGAAGCAGATGTTCGGCGAGGTAGCGGAGCGGATTGCCAAGGAGACGACCGACTTCACCCAACCTCTTTCCGATTATGCCACCCGCACCTGCTTCGGTGACGTCTGGCAGCGCCCGGACCTGGACCACAAGACCCGCAGCATGCTGACCCTGGCCATGCTCACCGCCCTGGGCCAGCAGAACCAGATCAAGGTCCACGTGGCCGGCGCCATATCAAACGGCGTTACCAAGGAAGAGATCCGGGAGATCCTGGTTCATTCCATTATCTACTGCGGCCTGCCCCGCGCGGTGGACGCTTTCAGCGCCGCCAATGAAGTACTGGCCAATATGGAACAGAAGTGACGAAAACGTGGGAAAGCAGGAATACGCTCAGGGAGCCTTGAGGGTCACCGAACCGTACCGCTCCCTGATCTTCCAGCCCTCGTCCGTCCGGACAAAGGTATCCCGGTACTCGCCCACGTGGAGCGCCGGCGCCACCGCGGGACGTTCGCCGCCGGTATCGTGACTGGCCAGGAACATGACATAGCTGATCCCCCTGGCCTCGCCGGCGGAAACCACGTCGACCAGGCAATTCACGGTCAGGTGACGTATCACCAGGGACGGGCGCTCGAGGAAAACCTTATGTATGGCGTCCCTGCCCGTTATGCGGGTGTCGGGTGCCATGGGCCGCGTATAAACCGCGTCCTCGGTAAAAATCTCCATTAATGCCGTAAAATCGTTATTGTCACTGTAAACGGCAAACTTGCGAACCAGCTTCTCGCAGGCCCATTCAATCAACATTCTTTCGTTGTCATCCATTTATAATCACACTCTGCCCGCCACGGTTATCCCGCATCACGCTCCACAGGCGGCGATGCCGCCGTCCACGTTGAGTATCTCCCCGTTGATGAAGGCCGCCTCCTCACTGAGCAGGAAGGCGATGGCATTGGAATTGTCCTGCTCGTTGCCTACTCGCCGCAGCGGTATGGAGGCGGCACGGCGGGCGTATTCCTCCTCGCTGACCATGCCCCTGGCGCCGGGTGTGGGCACCGATCCCGGGGAAACGGCGTTGACGCGCACACCGCGAGGCCCCAGTTCCGCTGCCAGGACCCGGGTCAGGGTCGCAACGGCTCCTTTCACCGTGCTGTAGATAGACGTATTCGGATAACCCCGGTATATCACGGGCGAGGCCATATTGATGATGCAGCCGCCGCGCTGCGGATCCATATGCTTGAGCAGAGCCTGGGCTCCCCATACCGAGCCCTTGATCCCCGCGCCCAGCATGCGATCCAGTATGTCATTTTTCACCTCTTCTATTGGTTCATAACGCAACATCATGGCGTTGTTGATGACAGCGTCTATGTGCCCCTCTTCACGAGCGAAAGTTGCGGCGGCGTCCATCAGCTGATCGCGGTCGGA
>JARRRO010000167.1:0-4770 GCA_037380645.1 Gammaproteobacteria bacterium
GCCGCAGAAATCCATTGCCGGCAATCATGTACCGGTCCATATGCTGCTTGTTCAATAGGACTATCTGTCCTTGCGAGAGTTTCGTGGATCCGCCTGAACGTCGAATTTCGGGAAATTTTCACATCATGAGCCGAGAAAAAAGGAGCGGCGCCGGATTGCGGTCAAGCCGTCTGCATTGATGGCGGCGTGGCAAAAGAAAAATTATGCGGACTTGCAGTCCGGGAAGGGAGCCCGGGAAGTATCAGCCGTCGAGCTGTTTCATCAGCGGTTCAGGATAGCGTGAGCCGGCGGCGCTGCCCCGGGGAACGACGTCCTCCAGTTCCGCCCATTCCTCCTCCGACAGTGAGAAATCGAAACACCCGATGGCCTGCTCCAGGTACCGCCGCCGCCGCGTTCCCACCAGCGGAATAATCCCCTCGCCGCGGGAAAGCACCCAGGCCAGAACAAGCTGCGCAGCTGTCATTCCGCGCTCCTCGGCAAAGACGCGGATTTTTTCCACCACCCTCAGGTTGCTTTCGAGATTGCCGCTCTCAAAACGGGGCATGCGTGGACGGAAATCACCGGCGCCGAACCAGTCCGGACCGGTGATAACACCGCCCAGCAAGCCGCGGGAGAACACGCCGTAGGCGACGCAGGCGACGTCAAGTTCGCGCAGTACCGGCAGGACCTCGTCCTCGATGTCCCGGCTGAACAGGGAATATTCGATCTGCAGCGCCGCCAGCGGGTGCAGGGCTTGGGCGCGGCGCACGGTAGCGGCCGAGGCCTCGGACAGCCCTATGCAGCGCAGCTTGCCTTCGCTGACCAGATCGCCAAGGGTGCCGATCACGTCCTCCAGCGGCACATTTGGGTCTACCCGTGAGGGGAAATAAAGATCGATGTAATCAGTGCCGAGGCGGCGCAGGCTGTAGCTGAGGAAGTTGCGGATGGAATCGGGTCTGGCGTCGAAACCTATGATGCGTCCGTCGTGATTGCGCAGGGCGCCGAACTTCACCGACAGGAAAACCTTGTCCCTCTGTCCCCGGATCGCCTTGCCGATGAGCATCTCGTTGTGGCCACAGCCGTAGAAATCGCCGGTGTCGATGAAGCTGATACCGTGATCGATGGCGGCGCGGATGGTGGCGATGCTCTCTTTCTCGTCCGCCTTCCCGTAAAAGTCGGACATGCCCATGCAGCCCAGGCCAATGGCGGAGACCTCGGGCCCATGTGCACCCAGTTTGCGCCTGGGAACAGTCACGACCGTCTTCAGGCGGGCGGCGGCATGCCGGGGAACTTGGCCGTATCCGGCGACATCTGATCCCACGCCTGGGCCTGGTCGGTGAATATCTCGATCTGCGGGCTGAATTGCGAGGGATCGTCGAGGCTGGAAGGCCGGATGACCAGGATCTGGTCATTGCCGCTTGTTGTCGCGAACAGCGGCGAGCCGCAGTCGGGGCAGAAGGCGCGCGTCAGGGTATTGCCGCTGTCCGCCTTCTTCTCATAATAGCGCGGCTCCCCCCGGGTCAGCTTGAAGGTGTCCCTGGCGACCATCAGGCTGCTGGAATGGGAAGTGCCGCTGGCATACTGGCAGGCGCGGCAGTGACAGTGCATCATGACCATGGGTTCGCCGGAACACTCGTAGCGGATCGCTCCGCAGGAACAGCCTCCTGAAAATGGCAGGTCCATGTCGTCCTCCTCTTACGTTTGTTCACTAGTTTATTTGCACGGAAAGCGATTGGCAAACGATGGGCTACGTTGCACTAACCCACCTACAAATAGTAATAACCAACAGTTGCCTTCACCCCTTACACCTCACTCCCTACCCCTCACTTTTTCGGGGTTGACAGCGGCGCGATGCGGAACAGGCATTCCGCCGCGTGGCCGGCAAGGTTTTCTCGCGAAAAGAAATCCTCCTGTTCAGTGATTTCGGCGTTCTCCTCCCTGGCCAGCCTTGCGAAGAGATTTCTGGAGGGGCGATTGGAGCGGGTAACGGTGGTTTGCAATTCCCGGATGCCCCGGCACGATTTCCTCGCCAGGATCGCCTGGATCATCTTCAGGGCCAGCCCACGACCGCGGCCTTCCCTGCCCACTCCCACCTGCCAGAGAAAATAGACGTCCGGCTCGCCCGGTTTAATATAACCGGTCACGAAGCCGATCAGTTCGCCGTCCTTTTCGGCGACGATGCAGGTGTCGGAGAAATGCGTACACAGCAGCACGTAACAATAGACCGAATTCATGTCCAGGGGCGGATTGACCCGTACCAGGTCGTGCAGCGCCACGCCGTCCTCTTTCCCGGGCGGGCGCAGGGTAATGCCGTCAAATTCCACATCGATCATGGCAGATCTTCCTTCTGTGTCGACTGGGCCGATTATAACGCCGGTTACCCCGCCTCGCGGCTCCAGATCAGGGTAAACACCCATTCCTTTCCCGCGTGGCGGAACGGCGCGGAGCGCAGGATCAGGCGGTCACCTTCCAGGCTGTAAAAGCGGAGCTGGTCGGTGCCTGTCCAGTTGGGAAACTTCGACTGCCGGACATGGTGGGTCACGCTACCCTGTTCGGTATCCAGGGTGTAGGTCCCGCTGTAGGCGTCGAACTCACGCCAGGCAGCGATGATCTCAGCCTCCCTGGCCTGTACCGCGTCTTCGGACACGAATGTCCGCCTCGAGGACCGCATCTGGGTGACCGCCATGCTGCCCTCCCCGTCATACATCAGCAGGCCGGACGGATTCTCGCCGTACGGCAGTAACTCTCCCCCATCCGTGCTGCGCCCCCGGCAGTCGAGCAGGTGCCAGGTGCCGGTGAGCGGGTTCTTCTTCGGCATGGCGTTTTCAACGCCCCCCGATCCGGAGGCTGGAAGTGGCCAAATAGATCTCCCTCAGGAATATAAACAGAGCCGATATGAGCAGGGCCATCGAGATGATAAACAGCCAGGCGATCAGGTTCGCCAGATTGAGGGACAGGTAGGCACCGATGAACATCACCACGATGACCGTGCAGATCAGCAGTGCGCAGGTAGTACACAGCGTAATGGCCCAGTTCACCAGCCGGGCCCGCTGTGACAGGCTCGCGTGTTCCCTGTGTATGGCCGCCCTGTCGGGCTTGTCCGCTTTGGCCAGCAGATCATCCAGGCGCCGGCTGCGATCTATGATCCGTCCCAGGCGGATGGATAACACCGACAGCATCCCGCTGATGCCGGCCAGGAGGAACACGGGGGCTACCGCCAGCTGTATGACGTGAGACATGTCGGTGACTTGGAATGTCATCCCCGCGCCCATCCCTCTTTCTCCCCCGCCTGTATATCCGCCGCCGTTTATAGCAGGGATATGCCGCTCACGGCATCCAGGGCGGACTGCTGCCGGTGTTCCACCGCACTGCTGTCGGCGTTGTAGGTCTGCATAGCATTGCGTATTTTGCTGATGACGCTGCTCGCCTGCGTCTTGACCGTATCATAATCGAAGTCGCCGGCCTTCTTCTCACCCATGCTGAGTTGATCGGCGTAGCGGCCGAAATTCAATGACAGGTCCTCCAGGGCGGCGGCATGCTGGTGCAGGCGTTTGGACTGCTTCCGCCATTCCTTGCGCCCCTTGTCGCCGATATTTTCCGGCGGCTTTTTCCTGCTCAGCTTCGCCAGCGTCTCGTGTGCCTTGTCGAAATCGCGGATGTCTTTCTTGAGCATGTGCAGATTGCGCTCCTTGGTCAACTGCTCCTGGCCCGAATTCCCCATGTCCATGTCGGATTTCATTGAGGGCGTCCCCAGCTTGATGCTGGGCGGATGCAGTCCGACGCCGGCCGCGTCCGCCGCCGAGACCATAGCGGCAAAGGTTATCAGGATGAGACAGAAACGAGGCATAAGACAACTCCAGACGTGAATTCACCCCCTACCATAACAGAGGTGCGATCCGGGCAACAAGGCGTGCGGGGACAACGGCCGCCCGTGACCGGGCTCACAATGTCCGGGAGAAAACGGCCTCCATTCCCACGCCGGATATAGCCGCGGCGGCGGCTATGGGTTAGATTTAATCCATACTTGGCCGCCCCTCTGATCCCGGGGCGTACGGGCGAATAGGGGGTACTCCCCGCCGGCGGTTCCATCGATGCCGGGATCGCTACTTACTATCCGGAGGACAGTATGACATTCGCTGAATTGACCACCCCCATCAACCTCATCTGGCCGCCCGTCGCCTATACCGTGGCCATATCCTGTTTTATCCTGCTGTCCCGGAAACTCAAGCGCAGCAAAGCCCCGCTGCAGATGGGACACATCCTCCGGATATTCATCCAGGGAGCGGTGCTGGAGGCGGCCTTTATCGTCGCCGTCTTCGTCGATCCCTCGCTGCTGAACTTCCTGTAACGGCCGGGGATCAGGCGGCCAGGACGAGGAACATGCGGTAGGTGGCAATCACGAACAGGATGATGGCCGAGACATCCCCCAGGAAGTCGATCCAGAACTGGCTACGCAGAGCCACCGTTACCGCGTAGCGCCGTGTCCCGGCGTAATCGGGATGCTCCTCCGCGTAATACGAAGACCACATCAGGGTCTTGTTCAGGGCGGCTATAATCACCTGCAGCACCACGCCCAGGAGGAAACAGCCGGCGATAAAGCGCGAATCGCCTGACTGCCTCAGCAGTTCCCATACATTTTCGTTGGTCAATACCAGCACCGGCGCCCCCACCCCGTAGGCGACCAGCCAGGTCCGGAGTATGGCCGAATGCTTTTCATAGGCGGCGTAATAGCTGCCGGCGATATTGTCGTCTAATCCGCCCATCCCCTTATCCTCCGTTCACTACCCTCGC
>JARRRO010000168.1:0-4721 GCA_037380645.1 Gammaproteobacteria bacterium
TCCCGACATTCCCAATCACGTGTATAATGCGCGCCTTTCGAGCGGCTCTCATCCATGATTGAAAACATACGCAACATCGCCATAATCGCCCACGTCGACCACGGCAAAACAACCCTGGTCGACCAGCTCCTGCGACAGTCCGGCGCCCTGGCGAACCGGAACGATGAAGAAGAGCGGATCATGGACACCAATGACCTGGAAAGGGAGCGTGGCATCACCATCCTGGCCAAGAACACCGCCCTGGAATGGAACGGCTACCGGATCAACATCATAGACACCCCCGGCCACGCTGACTTCGGCGGGGAGGTGGAGCGCGTCCTGTCCATGGCCGATTCGGTTCTTTTGCTGGTGGATGCCGTGGACGGGCCCATGCCCCAGACCCGCTTCGTCACCCACAAGGCCCTGGCGCGAGGCCTGCGTCCCATCGTCGTCATCAACAAGATCGACCGGGACGGCGCCCGTCCCCACTGGGTGCTGGACCGGACCTTCGATCTGTTCGACCGCCTGGGCGCCTCGGATGAACAGCTGGATTTCCCGGTGGTCTACGCCTCCGCCAAGCTGGGCTACAGCGGCCTGGAGACGGACTGCGCCGGCGGGGACATGACTCCCCTGTTCGAGACTATCGTCAGGCACACCCCCGCCCCGGCGGTAGACCCGGAAGGGTCCTTCCAGATGCAGATCAGCGCCCTGGATTACAATTCCTATCTCGGCGTCATTGGCATCGGCCGGATCACCCGCGGGGCCATCCGGTCCAATAGCCCCGTCACCATCATCGGCGCCGACGGCAGCCAGCGCCGTGCCCGGGTGCTGCAGCTGTTTCGGCTGCTGGCCCTGGAGCGGCGGGAGATCGGAGAAGCCTCGGCGGGAGACATCATTGCTGTATCCGGTCTCGGCGACCTAGACATTTCCGACACCCTGTGCGATCCCGATACGCCCGAGGCCCTGCCCGCCCTGACGGTGGACGAACCCACGCTGACCATGACCTTCCAGATCAACGACTCGCCGTTCTGCGGGCGCGACGGCAAGTACGTCACCTCACGGCAGATACGGGAGCGCCTGCTGAAGGAACTGAAACACAACGTCTCGCTGCGCGTGGAGGAGACCGGAGATCCGGACAAGTTCCGCGTCTCCGGCCGCGGCGAGCTACATCTTTCCATCCTCATCGAGAACATGCGGCGCGAGGGCTATGAGTTCAGCGTCTCCCGGCCGGAGGCGATCTTCCGCGAGGAAGGCGGCCAACGCCTGGAACCCTATGAACAGCTCACCGTGGACATGGAGGAGGAATACCAGGGCGCGGTCATGGAAATGCTGGGGCAGCGCGGCGGCGAGCTGCTGGACATGCTGCCCGACGGCAGGGGCCGGGTGCGGCTGGACTACGCCATCCCGGCCCGCGGGATCATCGGCTTCCGTACCGAATATCTCACCGCCACCGCGGGCACCGGCCTGCTCTACCACGTCTTCGATCACTACGGCCCGGTCAGGAAAACCATTGGCAACCAGCGGGGCAATGGCGTGCTCATTGCAAATGGCGAAGGCAAGGCGCTGGCCTACGCCCTGTTCAACCTGCAGGAGCGGGGGCAGATGCTGATCGGTCCGGGTACCCTGGTCTATGAAGGCATGATCATCGGCATACATTCCCGGGACAACGACCTGGTGGTCAACCCCCTCAAGGGCAAGCAGCTCACCAACATACGCGCCGCCGGCAAAGACGACAATGTCTTGCTGACGCCTCCGCTGAAGCTGTCCCTGGAACAGGCGCTGGGATTCATCAACGATGATGAACTGGTGGAAGTGACGCCGAAAAACATACGCCTGCGCAAAAAGATGATGAAGGAGCATGAGCGCAAGCGGGCGTCGCGGCAGGCGGAAGCGGTCTAAAAGCCACAAGCCACGGGCAGCAAGCTGCAAGAACGTCATACCGGCGAACGCCGGTATCCAGTAGGTGGAAGCCTGCCCCGGCAATGCCGGGGCAGACATTAATACTCAGTTCTGCGTGACCCGGGTACCAGCCGCCGGTTTTCCAAGCCTTTCCACCACGATGGAAGCCCGGAAGAAATCCGGGTGCATGGGCTGCATGTGGACGCGCACCGCCGCCTTCTCCCCGCCGTAACCATCGGGATAGAGCACCACGTCCTCTGTGGGGACGGGATGGTTGCGGAAACTCATGTGTCCATCCGGGTAGATGAAGAGGATATCCGGCCCCTTCCAGTTGGAGGCGACTGGAAACCCGCTGCAGCCCGCCAGGAGCAGGGCCGCCAGACAGGCGGCTGGCAGGGTTTTTAATTTTGCCTTCATATTCTAAACCAAATAATTAACTAATAGCTGTAAGTATATACAATAATTAATAAAATACAGTAATATTTTTCACAGGACAGGCCATCAACCGGCGTTAATCCGGACTTTTTGAATCACTTCCTTGACTAAACTGACCAGTCAGTCTAATATTCATCCCATGCTTAAAACCACCACCAGAGACAAGGTCATCCAAGCGGCCATGGAATTGATGAGGAATCGCGGCTACGCCGCCACCACGGTTGACGACATCGTCAAGGAGGCCGGCGTGGCCAAGGGCAGCGTGTATCACGCCTTCAAGTCCAAGGAAGAACTGGCCATCGCCTCCCTGAGCGATTTCGTCGCCAAGGGGCAAAGGATCCTGGCCGACGGGCCTTATCTGGAGATCGAAGACCCGGTGGAGCGGGCGCTGGGGTTTCTGCGCCACATCGAGGACAAGAGTTCGCAACTCTGGTCCCACGGCTGCCTGTTGGGCTCTATCGCGATTGAAGTGGCGGACAGTTATCCCGCGGTTATCAGGCAGATCGACAGATTATTCAATCAGCTTGAAACCGGAATGGCGTCTATTTTCGCCCCCGCCCTGGAGGCGCAAGGGGTGACGGAGGTGACCGCCCAGGATCTGAGCGTGCATCTGCTGGCGGTCATTGAGGGATCGATTATAGCCGCCAAGTCACATTCCAGACCGCAGTATCTGCAGGACGGAATCAGGCAATACAGGCGCTACCTGGAGTTATTGCTGAAGTAAGTTTCAGGACCGCAGCCGTGAGGTAATGAACACCCGGCGGCTGCATACATGGCAGGGAGAACGGGGATGGTCCCCGTTTATTTTTAAGCCGAAACTAGACTGACTAGTCGGTTTAACCGACGGGGAGAAGAGCGATGAGTACACAAGTCATTGGTAACCAACGGGTAATTCCCCATGCCGGTGGGGGGATCATTTCCAGGGGCTTCGCCCTGGTATATGCGCTGCTGTGCTATTCCATAGGCGCGGGGGCGCTGTTCTGGCTGTTCTTTGCCGCGGCGGATATCGCCCCCTACTCCCTTTCGGGGTACAGGGCGACCGGGGCGGCGGGGGCATGGCTGATCAACGCCGGGCTGATATTCCTGTTCGCGCTGCAGCATACCGTCATGGCGCGCAGGTCGTTCAAGCAGAAGTGGACGCGACTGGTGCCGGAACACCTGGAACGGTCCACGTTTGTCCTGGCCTCGGGGATAATCATGGCCGCGCTGCTCTGGTTCTGGCAGCCGTTGCCCGGCGCCGCCTGGTCGGTCACCAACCCCACGGCAAGGCTGGCCATCCAGGGTATATCCTTCATCGGCGTCGGCTATGTCCTGTTCACGTCGTTCGTGACCAATCATTTCGAGCTGTTCGGCCTGCGCCAGCCCTGGCTGTACGCCACCGGCAGGCCCTACACCCCGCTGGAGTTCAAGCGGATCTGGGTCTACCGCTACAGCCGCCATCCCATGATGCTGGGCCTTTTGGTGATCTTCTGGGCCGCGCCGGAGATGACGGCAACCAGGCTGGCACTGGCGGTCCTGCTGACCGCCTACCTGTTCACGGGCATCAAGTTCGAAGAACACGGACTGATACAGGAATTCGGGGACAAGTACCGGGAGTACAAAAAGGAAATCGGGCTGTTCTTTACGTTCCGTTGATCGATACAATAATTATATGAGGGCGGCAATCATCATGGTTGCCGCCCTTTTTTATTTTCCGGAATGGAAATAGCGTAATGTCGCTCCCGGCAGGACTCGAACCTGCAACCCTCGAGTTCTAAGGTTGAACCAGACACCTGGAGGTTATTTAAAATCAATGCCTTGCAGTGCTCGTGATTTTTAATACCAGTGTTAGATACGTTACAATAATTCTGAATACTTTTCTACAAGTTTCAAATTGGTTAAAGTAAACCGAGCATGCAGGTTTTTTAGTGAGTAACTGCTGCAACAGCCATCCCGCTGTAGAACAGCTTCACGCAAACCAGCGCAGAACGCTGAATGTGGTTCTGGGCATCGATGCCATCATGTTTCTTGTCATCATGGCAGCCGCGCTCTATGGCCAGTCAACAGCACTTCTGGCCGATAGCCTGGATAATCTTGGTGATGCCCTGACCTACGGACTGAGTCTTTATGCGGTTTCCAGGGGAGCCGGGGCCAAGGCCAGAGTGGCATTGTTCAAGGGCGGCCTGATTCTGTTTGCAGCACTGGCCGTTCTTGCCCAGGTCATATACAAGTTATTCGTGCCAACCGTACCGCTTTTCGCAGTTATGGGCGCGTTCAGCATTATCGCCCTGGCCGCAAATTCCGTTTGCCTTTTCCTTCTTTGGAAACACAGACAGGAAGACATTAATATGAATTCCGTCTGGGAATGTTCGCGTAACGACATCGTCACTAATGTATCCTTATTTGTGGCTTCCGGCGCAGTCTGGCTG
>JARRRO010000169.1:0-9980 GCA_037380645.1 Gammaproteobacteria bacterium
GTATATCTGGTCCACCTTCTGGGTGTTGCCGGTATGGGCATAGGCAATGGCAACCATGACCCAGATAATGCCCGCCGACACCATCATCGGTTTGGACTTGCGCAGGTGTATGGCTTCCTCGCTGATGACCAGAAGGTAGGCCAGGATAAAAACAGCCAGGGAGGCCAGACCCGCCCAGTGAGCGATGAGAATGACCTGGCTGTCGGCTTCCGCCCCCGCGGCGACGGCGTATGCCGGCGCAAGCAGGGAGACAAACAGGAGCGTGATTCCGGCCAAAAGTCCGGATTTGCGGCGGCCGCCGGTCATAGTCTACCTCTTAGCATCCAAACCAAAGAGGCGGGAGCTTATATGCATTGGCTGTTCCTGTCCACATGCTTCATTGAGGCCGGAAGCTATTGATCTGTCAGTAATTTTTCAAAATAAACAGAGCCGGCGTCAATAACTTGCGCAAGCCTGGCGGCCCCTGGCCGCACCCTGGTTCAGTCGCGGAAGTTGATGTACTGCAGCGGTATCTGGATGGTCTTGTCATTCTTCAGCAGGGCTATAACCTGCTGCAGGTCATCGCGCTTCTTGCCGCTGATCCGGACCTGTTCTCCCTGGACCGTGGCCTGGACCTTGAGTTTCGATTCCTTTACCTGTTTAACCAGTTTCTTCGCCAGTTCCTTGTCAATCCCCTCCCGGATGGTGATCTCCTGGCGGGCCTCGTTGCCGCTTTCCCGCACGGGACCCTTGTCCAGGCAGCGGATATCGATGCCGCGACGGGACAACTTGTTCTCCAGGATATCCAGCACCTGCTTTACCTGGAAGTCCGCCGGGGCGACCAGGGTGAGGACGTGCTCTGCCGCCTCGATGCGGGAATTAGTTCCCTTGAAGTCGAAACGGTTGCCGATCTCGCGGTTGGCCTGATCCACGGCGTTGGTCAGTTCATGGGCATCGATCTTGGAGACGACGTCGAAGGATGGCATTGGACTCACTCCATTTAGTTGAGTTTTGATATTTTAACAAAGAAGAGTCGTAAGAGAGAGGTGAGTCGTGAATCGTGGTATTCCCCTAACGGTACTAAACGCATTTACTATTCACGATTTACCTTTCAATGCAGCAGCCGCCGGTTATCCTCGAGTATGGTCGCCCCTTCCGCCCCCTCGATGTGAATGTGCTCCACCACCAGGCCGGTCAGGCTGATCCAGCCCCGCCACCGGTCGGTCCCGGTTTCACTGACGTCGAACTGGTAGCGTCGGTGCAGGCGCAGCCTACCGCGTCTGTCGCGTTTGAGTCGCAGGGCGGCCAGGGCCACGGTCTCGTCCAGCAGTTGCAGGCCCGCGCCCTCGCAGACGGCGGTGCAGCGCCGGATCACGTATTCACGCATGCGTTGCGCCTCGAACCAGACAAGCAGGCCGGCGGCGACGATGGCGATGAGCAGCAGGGCGTCGGTATACATGCCGGGAATTCAGCCGCCTGGCGGCGTTTTCATGCGGGGCGGCGGCGGCCGGCCGCCTGCGCCAGGGCAGGACGTCGGTACGGCACCACCGGCCTGACTTCGCCGGCCCGCAGTCGTTGCTGGACGTCCCGCCAATACGCAGCACTGAGCAGTTCACCGTGCGCACGGATGAAAAGCTCGCGCAGGTCCTCGTCCATGGACAGGAACTTGATGAATTCCTGCGGGAACATGTCGTGCCGGTCGACGTAATACCAGGACTCGGCGCTCATGATTTCCTCCTCGCTTGCCGGTTCAGGCAATTCCCGGAAGCGGCAGCTGGTGATCAGCGACACCTCGTCGTAATCGTAGAACACTACCCGCCCGTGCCGGGTGACCCCGAAGTTTTTGAGCAGCAGGTCTCCGGGAAAGATATTGGTATCCGCCAGGTCGCGGATGGCCTGGCCGTAGTCCAGGATCGCCTGCTCGGCGGCGGAACGGTTCACTTCGCGCAGGTAGAGATTGAGAGGGCGCACCCGTCGTTCGATATAGAGGTGACGAAACAGGAGCCTGTCGCCGTCATAACGCACGGTCTCGTCGGCCTCGGCCAGGAGATCCTCCAGCAGTTTGCGTGAAAACCGGTCAGCCGGCAGTTCCAGGTTCAGGAATTCCTGAGTGTCGATCAGCCTGCCGGCACGGTCGTGCTTGGAGACCAGGCGGTACTTCTCGATGACGTCTTGGCGGCCTATGGTCTTGGGCGGTCCGAATTGGTCGCGGATCACCTTGAATACCAGGTCGTAGGAGGGCAGGGTGAATACAAGCATGACCAGACCGATATCCCCCTCCGCGTGCACGAACTTGTCCCTGGTCTTGTTAAGGTGATTGGTGAAAATGCGGTGCCTCTCGGTCTTGCCCTGGCGCAGCCGACCCAGCACCGTATACAGCTCGTCCAGGGGCTTGCGCGGCAGGAATGAATGCAGGAATTGAACGGCGCCGACGACGGTGTTGGGATGGGCGAAGAAATAGGAGCGCGTGTAGCTGAACACGGCACTGACTTCCTCTTCCGCCATGAGAACGGCGTCAACGCGGATCCCGCGTTCCGTGTTTTCCAGCGCCAGCACCAGGGGACTGATGTGGCCCTCCTGCAGGATGCGACCGATGAGATAGGCGCGGGAAGATTGGTAGAAGACCGTGTCGATGAATTCAAAACGCTGGAAATCACCGAATTCATCAAGATAGATGTGCGCGTGCTGCCCGACCTCCCGGGAAATGAAATCGACGTCCTTTTCCGCGTCGGCGCAGGGGACCTCGAAGTGAAAATCATCGAGCACCCGGGAGAACACCTCGTGCAGAGATGCCCAGTAGGGATAGCATTTCAGGTGCAGGGATTCGACGGCGCTGAATCCCTCGTCCGGCGCCGGGGAAACGAACTCCAGTCGCGGGTCCACCCCGACGGTGTTGAAGATGCGCCGGGTGACGGAGTTGAAGAAGGTCTTCATGAACCCGGAGTCGTAGAGATTGGCGATGCGCCGGCCGTAGTACCAGCGCAGGTCGTTCCACAGGGCGTGATCATTCAGCCGCGGACCCAGCCTGCGGGTCAGCAGGGTGACGATGCGGCGGACGGATTTCTCGTACAGATCGACGCGCTCGACGATGTCCCGCTGGTGTCCCTTCCAGTCGCGCTGTTCGAACCGCTGCCGCGCCCGCGTCGAGATGCGGATGAAGTTGGTGTTATAGCGCAGAAAGCCCTGGTAGATGTCCCGGGCGCATTCTGCAATCAGGCGGCTGTTGGATGTCTGCGCCATGAAGGCGATCCCGGATCAGGTTTGCGGCGCAGGCCCGTACATCACAGATTCGCGATCAGGGCGTCCGCGAATTCGCTGCATTTCACTTCGGTGGCGCCCTCCGTGAGGCGGGCGAAGTCGTAGGTCACGATCTTGCTGCCTATGGTCTTGTCCATGGAGGCGATGATGCGGTCCGCCGCCTCGACCCAGCCCATGTAGCGCAGCATCATCTCGCCGGAGAGCAGCAGCGAACCCGGGTTAACTTTGTCCAGGTCGGCGTACTTGGGCGCCGTGCCGTGGGTTGCCTCGAACACGGCATGGCCGGTCTCGTAGTTGATGTTGGCGCCGGGGGCGATGCCGATACCGCCCACCTGGGCAGCCAGGGCGTCGGAGATGTAGTCGCCGTTGAGATTGAGGGTGGCGATGACGTCGAATTCCGTGGGGCGCGTCAGGATCTGCTGCAGCATGATGTCCGCGATGACGTCCTTGACCAGGATGCGCCCGGCGGCCAGCGCCTCCTCCTGTTCCTGGTTGGCGGCGTCCTGGCCTTTTTCGGCCACCGTGCGCTGCCACTGTTCCCAGGTATAGGTCGCATCGGCGAATTCCTTCTCCGCCACCTGGTAACCCCAGTTGCGGAACGCACCCTCGGTATATTTCATGAGATTGCCCTTGTGCACCAGGGTAACGCGCTTGCGGCAGTTGTCCAGGGCGTACTGGATGGCGGCCCGCGCCAGCCGCGCGGTGCCCTCCTGTCGGTGTTTTCACGGAAGATGGCCATGTCCACCCGCTCCGGATGCTTGACCGGCGAGGGGACTCCCTGGTACCAGCGCACCGGGCGCAGGCACACGTACAGATCCATGATCTGGCGCAGCGCCACGTTGAGGGAACGGATACCGCCTCCCACGGGTGTGGTCAGCGGACCCTTGATCGATACCAGGTAGTCGCGGCAGGCCTGCACGGTTTCATCCGGCAGCCAGGAACCGCACAGCTCATTGGCCTTGCATCCGGCGTATACCTCCATCCAGTGGATCCTGCGCTTGCCGGCGTAGGCCTTGTCCACGGCAGCGTCTAGCACGCGCACCGAGGCGCGCCAGATGTCCGGCCCGATGCCGTCACCCTCGATGAAGGGAAGGATGGGATCGTCCGGGACTTCTAGCCTGCCGTCCTTGCGGGTGATCTTGGTGCCTTCGCTGGGGACCTGGATGGATACTGACACGGGACCTCTCCTTCAAGCGTTTTGATTTTCCGGACTGTGTTGCATAAACAGAAGGGCAGGGCAGGAATGCGGCCCTGTTGAAGTTGTATATTATACGGCAATCCACGGGTGGATGTTTCGAAAATGGGGTGGTGCCGCCCGGCCCGGGGGCATTGACAAGGCAACGGGCTTTCATTAAGGTTGAATGCGCGCCGATTTGATATTCAGCTTGCGGGCGCTTTAGAAATACCGCTAAAGAGAGCCGACCTGCTTTAGCAAATGCTGAATGCGGGTTTTTTTATGCCTGCACGGCATCCGCAGCAAAGACCGCATTCCATCATTTCACCCCAGGTCAGGCCCAGGGCGGGATTTCCCGGCAGGCTGAAACAAGGGAAGCTCTGCGCGGCCTGTCCCGGCGGCACAGCCGGGATCGATTGAGGACCGGGGAGAGCGTGAAAAGTGTCGTGTGAAATACACTTTTCCATATTTTTCAAACACATAAAAGTGCCAAGATATAGTATGCCCGCGCGCCTGGGGAGATGGCGGCAGATCCCGGCCCGGGCCGGCTCAGTACGGGGCGCCTCCGGCTTGCACGGCGGCGCCTCAGCTCCGGAGGCTTGTTATGGCGAAAAACAGACCCGACGACTACGGTCAGTCGACCTGCGCGATACGCAGCGGGCAGGTGCGCACGCTGGAAAATGAAAACAGCGAACCCCTCTTTCTGACCTCCAGTTTCGTCTTTGCCAGCGCCGCCGAGGCCGCGGCGCGGTTCGCCGGCGAGGCGCCGGGAAACATCTATTCCCGCTTCACCAATCCCACCGTCAGGACCTTCGAGGAGCGGCTGGCGGTCCTGGAGGGGGCCGAACGCTGCATCGCCACCGCCTCCGGCATGAGCGCTATTCTCAGCACCTGCATGGCCCTGCTGAGCGCCGGCGACCACATCGTGGCCTCGCGCAGCCTGTTCGGCACCACCGTCGGCCTGTTCAGCCGGATCCTGCCCCGTTTCGGGAGGTCGCCGATATCCGGCGCCTGGCGGACCTGGCCCACGACCACGGCTGCCTGCTGGTGGTGGACAACTGTTTCTGCACCCCCATGCTGCAGCTGCCCCTCAGGCACGGGGCGGATATCGTGGTGCATTCCGCCACCAAGTACCTGGACGGCCAGGGCCGCTGTGTGGGCGGCGCCGTGGCCGGTCCCGAATCCCTGCTGGGGGAGAAGGTCTTTGGCTTTCTGCGCACCGCGGGTCCCTCCATGAGCCCGTTCAACGCCTGGGTATTTCTCAAGGGCCTGGAGACCCTCAACCTGCGCATGCAGGCCCACTGCCGCAACGCGGCGGCACTGGCCGCCTGGCTGGAGGGGGAGGCGGGGGTGAGGCGCGTACATTACCCGGGCCTTGAATCCCATCCCCAGCACGAGCTGGCCGCCCGCCAGCAGGCCGGTTTCGGGGGCATCGTCAGTTTCGAGGTGGAGGGCGGGCGCGAGACGGCATGGCGGCTCATCGACGCCACCCGCCTGTTCTCCATCACCGCCAACCTGGGCGACGTGAAGAGCACCATCACCCATCCGGCCACCACCACCCACCACCGCCTCAGCGACGAACAGCGCAGGGAGGCAGGAATAGGGGAGGGATTGATACGGCTTTCCGTGGGCCACGAGGACGCCGGGGATCTTCAGAAAGACCTGCAACAAGCACTGAACAAGGCCTTGAAATAGAATCGGTTCTTCTGAGCACACCTTGTCCGCGGCCAAACCGTACCGGTCGGTGCGGCTGTTTTTTTCATTTGCAATCGCACAATCCGATCCCTAGGATATGCGCCTCCGCCGACGGTTAGGCGCCGTGGCGGGCGGAACACAGCGGGCATCAATGGGCCGCCACAAGTGTCCGCGACGCATTATCGGTTTTTGACTGAGATGTGAGGCGGAGCCTGTCCAACACATTTCTCCGACTGGAAAATCACCCGACTCGCCTGCGGGCTCGAAGTCTCCTTGATTTTTCAGCGCCAAGATTCCATAACCTTATATAACTTGTGCTTTCAAGGAGGTTTACCATGCCCGGCAGAAACTTTTTGTATATACCCGGCCCCACCAACGTGCCGCAGCGCATCCGCAATGCCATGAGCATAGAGCAGGAGGATATGCGTGCCGCCGCGTTCGCGCAATTCACCCTGCCTCTGTTCGAGGACCTGAAGAAGATCTTCAAGACCAAGACCGGCAGGGTCTTCCTGTTTCCCGGCTCCGGTACCGGCGGCTGGGAGGCGGCCATCAGCAACACCCTGTCTCCCGGTGACAAGGTGCTCATGTCGCGCTTCGGCCAGTTCAGCCACCTCTGGGTGGACATGTGTGAGCGCCACGGCCTGGATGTCCAGGTCCTGGACGAGCCCTGGGGCGCGGGCGTACCGGTGGAGAAGTACGCCGATATCCTGAAAAAGGACAAGAACAAGGAAATCAAAGGCGTGTTCGCCTGCCATAACGAGACCGCCACTGGCGTCACCTCGGACGTCGCCGGGGTGCGCAAGGCCATGGACGCCGCCGATCACCCGGCCCTGCTGTTTGTGGACGGCGTGAGCTCGGTGGCCAGCATCGATCTGCCCATGGACAAGTGGGGCGTGGACCTGTGCGTCAGCGGTTCCCAGAAGGGCTTCATGCTGCCCACCGGCCTGACCATCATGGCTGTCAGCCAGAAGGCCCTGGATGCGCGCAAGACGGCCAAGCTGCCACGCACCTATTTCTCCTTTGACGACATGATCGGCGCCAATGACAACGGCTTCTTCCCCTACACCCCGGCCACCATACTGCTGCGCGGCCTGAGGGAGTCGGTCAATATGCTGCTGGAGGAAGGGCTGGAGAACGTCTTCGCCCGTCATGCCCGCATGGCCACCGCCGTGCGCAGGGCGGTGGACGCCTGGGGTCTGAAACTGGTGGCGAAGGAGGAGAAACTCTATTCCAACACGGTCAGCGCCGTCTACGTCCCGGAGGGCTTCGACGGCAACGAAGTCGTGCGCCACGCCTATAAATACTACAATCTGGCCCTGTCCATCAGTCTCGGACAGATCGCCGGCAAGGCGTTCCGTATCGGCCACCTGGGCGACCTGAACGAACTTATGGTACTTACGCCCATCACCGGCGTTGAGATGGCCATGCGGGACCTGGGCATCGATATCGAGCCGGGCAGTGGCGTGGCGGCGGCGCAGGAGTATCTGCGGGATACCAAGCAGCCGATTACCGGATAAGGCGCGGCGCGAGATGCGCCGCTCCCTGACGTCGGGCGGTGGGTTGTTCGATGGGTTGCAACCCACGGCCGGCCACCACAACTGACCGAGAGGAATACAAAATGAGTTTCACCCAATACGCGCAGGCGGTCGCCCGCCTGCAGCGCAGTGAACTGGCCGTCCCCGGATCCAACCCGGACCTGTTCGAGAAGGCGGCCAAATCCGAGACCGACTATATCTTCCTGGACTGCGAGGATGCGGTCATCCCCGACGACAAGCCGCAGGCGCGCAAGAACATCATCGAGGCGCTTAACGATGTCGACTGGGGCGGCAAGACCGTATCGGTGCGCATCAACGGCCTGGACACCCACTACATGTACCGGGACGTGGTGGATATCGTCGAACAGGCCGGGGCCAACCTGGACACTATCCTCATTCCCAAGGTGGGCACCGCCGCTGACGTCTACGTGGTGGACTGCCTGCTTACCCAGATCGAGGACGCCGTGGGCCTGGACAAGAAGATAGGCATAGAGTGCCTCATCGAGACCGCCCTGGGCGGGGCCAACGTCATGGAGATAGCCCGGTCCAGCAGGCGCCTGGAGGCCCTGCATTTCGGCGTCGCCGACTATGCCGCCAGCCTCAGGGCGCGCACGGTCAACATCGGCGGCCTGAACCCGGATTACCCCGGCGACCAGTGGCACGCCGCCCTGGTCAGCATGGTCACGGCCTGCCGCGCCTTCGGCCTGCGCGCCATCGACGGCCCCTTCGGCGACTTCAAGGATCCGGAAGGCTACGAGAACGCCGCCCGGCGCGCCGCGGCCCTGGGTTACGAGGGCAAGTGGGCCATCCATCCCAGCCAGATCCCCCTGGCCAACAAGATCATGTCGCCGCCCGAGGCCGAGGTGACTCGCGCCAAGCGCATCCTGAAGGCCCTGGAAGAGGCGGCCGCAGCGGGCAAAGGCGCGGCGCAGCTGGACGGCAAGATGATCGACGCCGCCTCCGAGCGCATGGCTCGCAACGTGGTTAAGCAGGCGGAATTGATCGGGAGCAAGTAATCGGCGGTCTCTTTGTATTATTTTTAAACATGAATATGGTTCAGCGCCAGGGTTTAGCTACCGGGTGTCGATAAGAAGCGACTCGTGGCTCGAAATTCGCGGTAAAGACTGACCTTTCGAGCCGCTAGCCCCGGCGCTGACAACACAGAATTCCAAATATTAAAGCGGAGGTTTAGGTCATGGATATCCATGAATACCAGGCAAAGGAAATCCTGTCGGATTTCGGCGTGCCCACACCCCCCGGAGGGCTGGCCTACAGTCCCGAGCAGGCGGTGTACCGGGCCCACGAGATCGGCGGCAGCAAATGGGTGGTCAAGGCGCAGGTCCATTCCGGCGCCCGCGGCAAGGCGGGCGGCATCAAGATGTGCAGCAACGATTCCGAGATCTGGAATGCCGCCGACGAGATGCTGGGCAAGCGTCTGGTCACGGCCCAGACCGGTTCCCGCGGCAAGGTGATCCACCGGCTGTACGTGGAACAGGCCACGGACATCGCCAATGAATACTACATCGGCTTCGTTCTGGACCGGGCCATGGAACAGGTGGCCGTGGTCGCCTCCGCTGAGGGCGGCATGGAGATCGAGGAAATCGCCGTGAAGAAACCGGACTCCATCATCCGCGTGGCCGTGGAGCCGGCTGTGGGCATGCAGCCCTTCCAGGCCCGGGAGATCGTGTTCAAGCTGGGCCTGGACGCTTCCCTGCTGAGCCAGGCGGTGAATCTGCTGCTGGGCTGTTACCGCGCCTTCCGCGACCTGGACGGTACCATGGTGGAGATCAACCCACTGGTGGTGACCGCGGACGGCCACCTGCTGGCCCTGGACGCCAAGATGGGCTTCGACGACAACGCCCTGTTCCGGCGTTCCAATATCTCGGAACTGCGCGACAAGTCCCAGGAAGACCCGCTGGAGATGAAGGCCGAGGACCGGGGTCTGAGCTACGTGGGCCTGGACGGCAACATCGGCTGCATCATCAACGGCGCCGGCCTGGCCATGGCCACCATGGATATCATCGAGCACGCCGGGGGAGAACCGGCCAACTTCCTGGACATCGGCGGCGGCGCCTCCCCCGATCGCGTTTCCAAGGCCTTCAACCTGGTCATGTCCGATGAAAAAGTAGAGACCGTCTTCGTTAATATCTTCGCCGGTATCAACCGCTGCGACTGGGTTGCCGAGGGCATCGTTCATGCGGTGGGCAAGATGGACCTGAAGGTCCCGCTGGTGGTCCGGCTGGCCGGCACCAATGTCGAGGAAGGCCGGCGCATACTGTCCGAGAGCGGGCTGCCCATCATCACCGCGGAAACCCTGAAGGACGGGGCGGAAAAAGCCG
>JARRRO010000170.1:0-4668 GCA_037380645.1 Gammaproteobacteria bacterium
TTTTTCCTTCCGGTTATCCCTGCCGCCAATTTGGCGGCCTTCTTCAGCGGCAGCTCTGCCAGCAGGAGGGTAAGCACCCGCTCCGCCTCCGCGTCATCTATCTCCTGCTGTCGGGATTCGGCGCCATGTACTACCACCACGAATTCCCCCTGCGCCGGTATTTCACCGCCATCGACGGCGACCAGCAATTCTCCCAGTTTGCCGCGGCGCAGGGTTTCGAAACGCTTGGTCAGCTCCCGGCCCAGGGCGGCCTCGCGCCGGGGGCCGAAAGCGGCCACGGCGTCTTTGAGAAAATCCCGGATGCGGTGCGGGGCCTCATAGAAGATCAGGGTGCGCGGCTCCCGGGCCAGGTCCTGCAGCCGGGCGGCGCGGGCGGACGGCTTCTCGGGGGCATAGCCTTCGAAGGCGAAGCGGTGGGTGGGCAGGCCGGCGGCGGAGAGCGCGGCGACGGCGGCGCAGGGACCGGGAACGGGGATCACCCGTATGCCGCGTTCGTGGGCGGCAGCAGCCAGGTGATAGCCGGGATCATTGATCAAGGGTGTGCCGGCGTCGCTGATCAAGGCGATGTCCTTGCCGGCGCACAGCGCCTCCACCAGTTCCTCCGCGATCCGGCGCTCGTTGAATTCGTGATAGGATCGCAGCGGCGTGGTGATGGCATAATGGGACAGCAGGCGTTTGCTGTGGCGCGTATCTTCGGCTGCGATCAGGTCCACCTCCCCGAGTACGGACAGGGCGCGCCGCGAGATGTCCTCCAGATTGCCGATGGGCGTGGCGACGATGTACAGTTTGCCGGTCCTATCCGACACGCTAAACTCCCGATGCAGGATGATCGTTTGAGAGGCCGATGCTGACATTGTCAATACGAACACCGGCGGCGCTGCTGGCCTGCGTGCTGCTGTTATACGGGTGCGGGCCGCAAATTACCAGGCCCGCCCGGCAGGCCAAACCGGATGCCCAGGCCATGGCCTATCTGCAGCAGCGCGACTACCCGTCCGCCGCCGCCGAGTTCCAGCGTCTCGCGGAAGCATATCCCGACAAGGCCGCCTCCTACCGACTGCGCGCGGTGGACGCCATGCTGGAGGGTGGCCAGACCGACGCCGCGGCTTCCCTGCTCAATCAGCTGATCATCCCCACAGACAACGAAGAGCTGATGCAATACCGGGCCATTCTCCAGGCCAACATCGCTCTTAACGACGAGCAGCCGGACCGGGCTATGGCGCTGCTGCCGGAAGGCCTGCCCCCGTCCCGGCCCGCCTACATGCACCGCAGCTTCCTGCAGGTCAAAGCGCGGGCCGAGGAGGTGCAGAATGACTATCTCGAGGCTGCGAAGGCGCGCGTTCTCCTGGGACCTTACCTGAATGCGGACGCGGCCGGCCGCAACACGGACAGCGTCTGGTCCGATCTGAAGCAAACGGACATCGAGGCCCTGCAGGCGGCGGCCGTGGCCGGCGGCAACACCGAACTTAACGGCTGGCTGGAACTGGCGCTCATCTACAAGAATCTGCTGCTCAAACCGGAACAATTGCAGCAGGCCGTCGCCGGCTGGCAGAAGCAATATCCCCAGCACCCGGCCCAGCCCGGGATCACCACACGCATCCTGGCCCAGGCCCGTGCAATCAATTTCAAACCCGCCTCCGTGGCCCTGCTGCTGCCGTTCACCGGCGCCTACCAGAAGGCGTCGGAGGCGATCCGGGAAGGTTTTCTAAGCGCCTGGTACAGCGATGCCGACTACCGGCCCAGCATCAGGATTTACAATGCCGGCAACCTGCACATTGATCAGGTCTACCGACAGGCGGTGGCGGACGGCGCCGATCTCGTGGTCGGCCCCCTGGAAAAAAGCGCCATAAAGACGCTGGCGCAATCGGGCGATATCACCGTCACCACCCTCGCGCTGAACCGCATCGATGACACGGATGCGGCGGCGGTCGAAAAAGCATCCGGCCAACAGCAGGCTCCCCTGTATCAGTTCGCCCTGGCGCCGGAAGACGAAGTGCAGGAAGTTGCGGACCGGGGCATCCGGGAAGGCTTCAAGCGGGCGCTGATCATCTCTCCCTACAACAAGTGGGGTGCGAGACTCGCGGCCGACTTCCAATTAGACTGGGAGGCAGATGGCGGCACGGTGCTGGACAGCGTCGGCTATAACCCCACGGCATCGGATTTCAGCGATCCCGTCAAGCGCCTGCTGAACATCGATGGCAGCGAGGAGCGCATCGCCCGCCTGCGCCACGTCCTGAGCAGGAACATCGTGGGCAGCAGCCGCCGGCGCCGGGACGCCGACCTTATTTACATGGTCGCCGTCCCGCTGGCAGGAAGACAGATCGTGCCCCAGTTCCGCTTCTTTCGGGTCGAACAGCTGCCCATCTACAGCACCTCCCACGTGTATTCAGGCAGCCCGAACCCGCAGCTGGACGCGGACATGGACGGCGTGGAGTTCACCGACATTCCCTGGGTGCTGCGCACGCGCGATGACATGCCGCCTATACAGATCGCCATGGAGGACGACTGGTCGTCTCAGACCTCCCCCTATCGACGCCTGTACGCCTTCGGCGTCGATGCCTTCAGGCTGATAACCCGGCTGGGCAGACTGGCCCTGCAGCCCGACTATCACTACGCGGGACAGACGGGGGAGTTGTCCATGAGCGAGGACGGCCGCATCCACCGCCACCTGAGCTGGGCCCGGTTCGTCGACGGCGTGCCGGTGCCGCTGAAAACCGCGGGCGGCAATTGAAGGACGGCCGCAAGTCCCACCGACTCGGACGGCAGGCCGAACAGCAGGCCCTGCATTTTCTCACCGGCTCCGGCCTGAAGTTTCTGGGGAAAAACTTCCGTGCTGCCCACGGAGAAATCGATCTGATCCTTCAGGACGGTGACACCATTGTCTTTGTCGAGGTCCGCGCTCGCACGAACCCGGGTTACATGGACGCTGTCGAATCCATAGACAGCCGCAAGGTCAACAGCATCATTCAGGCCAGCCGCCTCTATCTGCACAAACACGGCATCTCCGATAGCGCCCTGTGCCGGTTCGATGTGGTGACACTGACGGGCAAATTGCGCACGCCTAAAATAGAGTGGATAAAAAACGCGTTTGAGGCATAATTCTCATAAGGTAAAGCCGGTATTAACATGGATCCCCTGCAACGCATCGCTGACAATTTCAAGGAAAGTATTGACGTCAAGGCGGATGCCTCTCGCAAGCTGGCGCCCAGCATCGCCACCGCAGCGGACCTTATTACCCGCTGCCTGCTGACCGAACACAGGATATTGAGCTGCGGCAACGGCGGTTCGGCCGCTGACGCCCAGCATTTTTCCGCGGAGATGCTAAACCGCTTCGAGTTGGAGCGGCCCGGTCTCCCCGCGCTGGCCCTGACTACGGATTCATCTACCCTGACCTCCATCGGCAATGATTACCAGTTTGCCGACATTTTCTCGAAACAGATCCGGGCCCTGGGTCAGGAGGGCGACGTGCTGCTGGCGATCAGCACCAGCGGTGATTCTCACAATATCATCCATGCCGTCGACGCCGCCCATGACCGGAAGATGCGCGTCGTCGCCCTGACCGGCCGCGAAGGCGGCCAACTCGCTGACATCATAGATGAGAGCGATATCGAGATCCGTGTTCCGAGCTGGTCCACGGCGCGGATCCAGGAAACACACATAGTCATCATTCATTGCATCTGCGATCTGATCGATCACCAGTTGCTTGGCGTAGAGGAATAACGGTTTATGTTCAACAAATCCTGTCGCAGAGTCTGTCTCCTGTTGCTGGCCTTGCCACTGCTGGGAGGTTGTGTCGCCGCCGCCGTCACTGCAACCGCGGCAGGCGCCGCCGTCGCCGTGGACAAGCGCACCACCGGTACCATGATCGATGATGAAGGCATTGAACTGAAGGCGATGAATACCATTTCAAAAAACAAGGAACTGGCGGACAGCACCCACATAAACGTCATCAGCTATAACAACAGGGTGCTGGTGATAGGAGAGGCGCCGACGGAAGAGATGCGGCAGCAGGTGATTGACATAGTCCGGGGCATCCCCAAGGTCACTCACGTCTACGACGAGATCACCATCGCCGCTCCCAGTTCCTTCATGTCGCGCAGCAGCGATACCGTGATCACATCCAAGGTCAAGACCAGAATGCTGGCCAACGGAGACGTCAGCGGGCTGGACATCAAGGTAGTGACGGAGGACGGGGTGGTTTATCTGATGGGCCTGGTGGGCCGCGACGAGGGTGACAAGGCGACACAAATCGCCCGCACCACCGGCGGCGTACAGAAAGTCGTCAAGCTCTTCCAGTACACCGACTGAGCGGCAGCCGGCTCCGTTCCTGATTGGTGGCCTCCGTCCGAACAGCGACGCGGACGGCCGGGGTCTTGATCCAATCCATATTCCCACAGATTGACGGACTCATTTTCTCATGATGCACTGGCTCCCGTTTATCCTGGTCCTGGCCACGACAGGCTGCATCGCGGGCATTCTGGCGGGGCTGCTGGGTGTGGGGGGCGGCATTGTGGTCGTGCCGGTGCTGTTCTTCATGTTTCAGCTCTTAAACATCAGTCCCGCCACAGCAATGCAGGTAGCGACGGGAACGTCGTTGATGACCATAGTCCTCACCAGCCTGTCCTCGATGCGGGCGCACAGCATCCGGGGCAACGTGGACTGGTCCATAGT
>JARRRO010000171.1:0-13319 GCA_037380645.1 Gammaproteobacteria bacterium
TTCCTGGTGGCGGGCACACAAGGCCCTGGATAAGGTCGAGGTGGAATATGACTCCGGCCCCATCGCCAGCCTGGACAGCGACAAGGTGTCCTCGATCCTGCGCGGCAGCTTCGAGGCGCCCAAGGCCGTCCTTGCCCGCAACGACGGCGATGCAACGGCGGCGCTGAAGGCGGCGGAGACGGTGGTCGAGGCCGTATACGAAGTCCCGTACCTGGCCCATGCCTGCATGGAGCCCATGAACTGCACCGCGGACGTGCGCGCGGACAGCTGCGAGATCTGGGTCTCTACCCAGGCACCGGGACGCACCCGGGACGCGGCGGCCAAGGTGGCGGGCCTGCCTCCGCACAAGGTGAAGGTGCACAGCCAGTTCCTGGGCGGCGGTTTCGGCCGCCGCGGCGAGGTGGACTTCGTGGAACAGGCGGTAACGGTGTCCCGGGCGGTGGGCCGCCCGGTGAAGTTGCTGTGGAGCCGGGAAGAGGACATCCGCCATGATTTCTACCGGCCCGCCGCGGCCATACGTTTCCGTGGCGGCATCACCGGCGGTAAGGTCGTCGCACTGGACGCGCGGGTGGTCACGGCCTCGGCGCCGGGATTCAGCCGTCCCGGCCCGCCCATGTATACCCTGGGTGTGTACGACACTGCTTACGCCATCCCCAATTACCACGTGACCGGCTACAACGCGGACCTGGGGGTGCCATTCGGCTTCTGGCGCTCAGTCAACCATTCCCACAACCCCTATATGATGGAAGGGTTTATCGACGAGCTGGCCTGGAAGCTGAAGCAGGACCCGTACGAATTCCGCCGTTCCCTGCTGCAGGGGGAGAAGGGCCGGCGTCACCGGGGCGCCCTGGAGCTGGCGGCGCAGAAGGCCGGCTGGGGCAGACCGCTGCCGGCGGGCCATTACCGGGGCATCGCGGCCACCGAGGCCTACGGCAGCTGGATCGCCAACGTCGCCGAGATCTCGGTCAAGGACAACGTCATCACCCTGCACAAGGTGGTCTGTGCCATCGACTGCGGCGTGGCGGTCAACCCGGACACCATCAACGCGCAGCTGGAAGGCGGCATGGTCTACGGCCTGACCGCCGCTCTGCGCGGGGTGATCCACATCGAGAAGGGTGCGGTGGTGGAAGGCAATTTCAACGATTATCCCGTGCTCATGCTGAACGAGATGCCCCGGGTGGAAACCTATGTGGTGGAAAGCGGCGAGGCGCCGGGTGGCGTGGGTGAACCGGGCACGGCGCCCATCGCGCCGGCCCTGGCCAATGCCGTTTTTGCCGCAACGGGCAAGCGCATCCGCACTCTGCCGCTGAGCCGCCATGGCTTCACCTACGCGGCGGGGAGGCGGACATGATGGAACTCACCGTCAACGGCAAGCGCTACAGCGTGGACGTGGAAGGGGACACCCCACTGCTGTGGGTGCTGCGGGATGAGCTGGGCCTGACCGGCACCAAGTTCGGCTGCGGGATCAGCCTGTGCGGGGCCTGCACCGTACACCTGGACGGCAAGGCGGTGCGCACCTGTACCCTGCCGGTGAGTGCCGCCGCGGGCAAGGCGATCACCACCATCGAAGGTCTCAGCGAGGATCGCAGCCACCCTGTGCAGCAGGCCTGGATCGCGGAGGAGGTGCCCCAGTGCGGCTACTGCCAGTCCGGCATGATCATGGCCGTGGCGGCATTGCTGCAGGACAACCCCACGCCTTCCGACGCGGACATCGACGGCGCCCTCACCAACATCTGCCGTTGCGGCACCTACAACCGCATCCGCCGCGCCGTCCACCGCGCCGCCGGCAAGCGCGCCTGATGGCCAGACGGCGTACTCTGTTCAAGTAGGCCATGGCCAGCGGCGTTGCTTGCCGGCTCGGCCCTTACCCGCGGTAACGCAGGGCGTCGACCAGAAGCGTAAAGGCTCTCGATGACTGGCGGCGATTAGGGTAATAAAGATGGTGTCCGACATAAGGCGGACACCAGTCCGCCAGAACGCGTTCGAGGCGTCCTGCCTTGACGTGGGGCCGGGCCAGATCCTCGGGCACATAGGCCAGGCCAATGCCCGCCAGCGCCGCGTTGAGCATCTGGGTAGTGCCGTTGAAGACGGCCTGGCCGTCGACGTGAACGCTCAGCTCGCGCCCGTCCTTTTCAAATTCCCATGCATACAGGCCGCCGTGGGTCGGCAGGCGCAGGTTGATGCAGCTGTGCCCGGTGAGGTCCTGCGGCGTCTTCGGCACGGGATGTGTTGCAAAGTAGGACGGTGCGCCCACCACCGCCATGCCGATGTCCGGCCCGATGCGCACGGCGATCATGTCTTTCGCAATGCCTTCTCCGGGCCGAACCCCCGCGTCATAACGCTCGGCGACGATATCGGTGAGCCCATAATCAATGATGACTTCAACCTGGATGCCCGGGTACCGCGGCAGGAATTCGGCGAGCCTGGGCAGGAGCAGGGTGTCGGCGGCGTAATCCGTCGCCGTGATGCGGATGGTGCCGGCGGGATTGCTGCGCAGTTCATTCAGGGCGGACAGCTCCGTCTCGATCTCCTCAAAGCGGGGGCCGATGGCCCGGGACAGGCGTTCCCCCGCCTCGGTAGCCGCCACCCGGCGCGTGGTCCGGGTCAGGAGGCGCACGCCGAGGCGCTCTTCCAGGTTGCGGATCCTCTGGCTGAGGGCGGATTGGGAGATACCCAGCCTGGCCGCGGCCCGGGTAAAGCTTTGCTCCCTGGCGACGGTGAGAAAGGCCACCAGATCATTCACGTTTTCATGCAACATTAATAAGTATACCTAATAAGAGCATTCAGATTATGCCACTTTATCGCATGCTGGAGCATTGTTACAGTTACCGCATCATCCGTCACGGCCAGCCCGGTGACGGTATCCCTGTCAACCGAAGGAGGACAAACCATGCAACTCAATCGAAGCGGCTCAACGCCGTCACAACCGGGGCCGGCCGAGTGGTTTACCGGTACGGTGCGTCTCGACCCCCTGTTTGCCCCCCGGGAGCCGGCACGGACCAGCGGAGCCAGCGTCACCTTCGAGCCGGGCGCCCGCTCGGCCTGGCACACCCATCCCCTGGGCCAGACGCTGATCGTCACGGCCGGCTGCGGGATCGTCCAGTGCGAGGGCGAGCCGGCCAGGCTGATCCGGCCGGGCGACGTGGTCCAGTGCCCGCCGGGCGAGAAGCACTGGCACGGCGCTGCGCCGAACACGGCCATGACCCATATCGCGATCCAGGAAGCGCTGGACGGCACGGTCGTCAACTGGCTGGAAAAAGTCACCGATGCGGAGTACCGGTCCGCGGTGGACTCGCTGGAGCAGGAACCATGAGGCTGACTACCGCAACACTCTTATTGTTCGTCTTGTTCGCCGCGGCATCCGCCAGGGCGCAGGACATCAAAGTGACATCGATCGATGCACGTCCCTCCTATGTGGGCTCGGAGGAGCACTTTACGGGAACGGCCATCATCGACCCGCTTTTCTCGACCACCGCCCACACCCGCGCCACCGGCGCCCGGGTCACTTTCGAGCCCGGTGCGCGAACTGCGTGGCACAGCCATCCGGCCGGACAAACCCTCATCGTGGAGTCGGGCGTCGGCTGGGTACAGGAGTGGGGTGGAAAGAAACGGAAAATCAGGGCAGGCGATGTCATCTGGACGCCGCCGGGCGTCAAGCACTGGCATGGCGCGACGGCGGATCAGCGAATGACTCACCTCGCCATCCAGGAAGCTGTTGATGGCAATGTGGTCAACTGGATGGAAAAAGTCACTCAGGAAGAATACGAGTCAGGATTGGACTCGAAGGAGGAAAAACATGAGCCAGAACATTGAAGGCAAGGTTGTCCTTATCACGGGCGCGAGCAGCGGGCTGGGCGCGGCGGCCGCCCGGACGCTCGCCGCCGAAGGCGCCAGCGTTGTGCTCGGCGCGCGGCGCGCCGATCGCCTGCAGTCCCTGGCGGAGGAATTGACGGCCAAGGGCGGCAAGGCGCTCGCCGTGGCGACGGATGTCACTCGCCGCGATCAGGTGCAGCACCTCGTCGATGCCGCCGTGGATACCTACGGGTGTGTCGACGTTCTGCTCAACAACGCGGGCCTGATGCCGCTGGCGCCGCTGGAGCGGCTCAAGGTCGAGGAGTGGGAGCAGATAATCGACGTTAACCTGAAGGGCACCCTGAACGGTATCGCCGCGGCGCTGCCGCACATGAAGCAGCGCAGGGCCGGACACATTATCAATGTCTCCTCGGTCTACGGTCACAAGGTCGCGCCCGGGGCGGCGGTGTACTGTGCCACGAAATTTGCCGTCCGGGCCCTGTCCGAGGGGCTGCGCCAGGAGGTGAAGCCCTACAACATCCGCACCACGGTGATCTCTCCGGGCGCAGTCGCCACGGAGCTGTTGGACCACATCAGTGAGCAGGATATCGCCGAAAGTGTACGCGAGCGCGTCAGCGAGATTGCCATCCCGGCTGAGAGCTTCGCCCGCATGGTGGCCTTTGCCATCAGCCAGCCGGAAGACGTGGATGTCAACGAAATCCTGTTCCGGCCGACCGCGCAGCCCATTTGAATCGCGGCACGGCGACCGCACAACATCGCTTGCAGGCAAATACGAACCCATGTTGTCGTCAAGCTCTGGCCCGGCAAATCGGAGCAGCAGAAGATCGAACTCGCCGATGCCATTACCCGGGACGTCATGAGCGTTCTCGGAAACTCGGAAGAGTCGGTGTCGGTCGCCTTCGAGGAAGTGGACGCCAGTGACTGGGCCGAGCGAGTTTATCGACCGGAGATCCGGGACAAGTGGGACCAGGTCTACAAGAAGCCGGGTTACGAGATGTAGTGGACTCGTCTCATGGCATGGTGCACGCGGTCAAGTCGAAGCCCAGCCTCGGGCGCCGGGGTGAAATTGGAGGCACGAATTGCGGATATCTTTGCCCGTGACAACATCGGTTCCGGCTCATCCGGCCCGGCTCGCGGCTGATCAGGCGTTCATCTTCAAGACCGGTTTGACCGCGATGCCGGCCGCGGCATCGGCGAAGGCGCTGTTGATGTCGTTAAAATCGTAGACGGTGATCAACCTGTCGAAGGGAAAGCGCCCCTGTTCATGGTAGCGGAGCAGCTGCGGAATGAATTCCCCCGGCACCGAAGAACCCTGAATGACCCCGTACAGGACCGCGGCGCGGGAAAACACGCTGAACAGGTGGAAAGGAAACGGCTCCCGTCCCACTGCCACCAGCCCGCACTCTCCGCCCATGGCCAGGCAGTCCACGGCCAGGTTCTGCATGTCTTGATTGCCGGTCGTATCCAGCGTGAAGCGGGCGCCTTTTGGCAGGATGTCCCCGATCCGAGCCGCGAGATCGGGCTCGTCGCCGTGGAGGGTGTGGGTGGCGCCCAGTTCCCCGGCCAGCCGTAGCCGCGATGCGACGACATCCACCGCGACAATGGTCGCGGCGTCCCTGATCCGGGCCGCCATGACGGCGCTGAGGCCCACCGTCCCCGCGCCGAACACCACCAGGCTGTCGCCGGCGCCCACCAGGAGGGTGTTGAGGATGGCGCCGGCCCCGGTCTGCACGCCGCAGGGCAGGGCCGCCAGCAGCTCCGGTTTGTAGTCACCGGTTACGGGCACGACAGACCGCTCCCGAGTGATGGCGCGGGTGGCGAAGGCGGATTGCTGGAAGAATGCCGACGAGATTGGTTTACCCTCCAGCGAAAGCGTGCGGGAACCGTCCAGGCGGCGGCCGGCGAACTTCAGTTCATTGATGTGATCGCAACGCCAGGGCTGGCGGCGTTGGCAGTTGGGGCAGCCGCCGCACGAGGGATAGGAGAGGATCACCCGATCGCCGATGTTCACGCGGCTGACGGCACTTCCGACCGCCTCGATCCTGCCGGTGCCTTCATGCCCCAGCACGGCGGGCAGCTCCAGCCTGGTCTGGGCCTTGACGTCGGTATGGCAGATGCCGCATGCCTCGATACGGACCAGGACCTCGTCTTCCCTGAGATCGTCGAGTACAACCGGCGTCAGGGTAAAAGCCCCGCCGGCTTGCTCGATAACGGCGGCTAACGCATTCGTCTTCGGGGACACGGATTATGGAAACGTTTTCAGGAAAATGAGTGTCACTATGGTTATTGGCGGTCAGTGCCCGCCATACGATATGATATCCTTAACCTTTCCGCTTTTCATGACGGATCGACCATGCAGTTTGACAACCAGACCGGCGCCGGGGACGACGTCCTGATACGGGTCCGCGACCTCCGTTTCCGCCGCGGCAGCCGCGTCATCTTCGACGGCGTGGACATGGATTTCCATCGCGGCGCCATCACCGCCATCATGGGCCCGTCCGGCGCCGGCAAGACCACCCTGCTGAAACTCATCGGCGCGCAGCTCCAGCCCGAGACCGGCAGCATAGAGGTGGATGGCCTGAATATTCATGAACTGTCACAGGTCGATCTCTACGACCTGAGAAAACGCATGGGTATGCTGTTTCAGAGCGGCGCCCTGCTCACCGATCTAAACGTGTTCGACAACGTCGCCTATCCCATCCGGGAGCACACCCGGCTGCCGGAACGCATGATCCGCTACCTGGTCCTGGCCAAGCTGCAGGCCGTGGGCCTGCGCGGCGCGGCGGGTCTGATGCCGTCGGAACTGTCCGGCGGCATGGCGCGGCGGGTGGCGCTGGCGCGGGCCATCGTCCTGGACCCCATGATGATCATGTACGATGAGCCGTTCAGCGGCCAGGACCCCATCTCCATGGGGGTGCTCATGAAGCTTATCCGTGATCTCAACGATAACCTGGGACTGACCAGCATCATCGTCTCCCACGACGTTACCGAGGCATCAAGCATTGCGGATTACATCTACGTCATGGCTGAGGGGAAGATCATGGAGCAGGGCACGCCGCGGCAGATGGAAGACACGCATTCGGAATGGGCCAGGCAGTTTCTGAACGGCCTTCCCGACGGTCCGGTGGCCTTCCACTACCCGGCGCCGGATTACGGCCAGGACCTGTTCGGGGGCTGACATGGGAGAACTGTGGCAATACTTGACCGCGCCGTTCACAGCCCTGGGGCGGGGTGCGCTGCGTTCCTTCGAGCGCGTGGGCAGGAGCACGCTGTTCCTGCTGCAGGTGCTGCGGGGAGTGCCCGCCGTACTCCTGCGCCCCTGGCTGATCGTGCAGCAGACCTACTCCGTGGGCGTTCTCACCACCGTCATCATCCTGGTGGCCGGGGGCTTCGTGGGCATGGTGCTGGGACTGCAGCTCTTTAATATCCTGGTCCGGTTCAATTCCGAGTCTTCCCTGGGCACCACGGTGGGCCTGACCCTGGTGCGGGAACTGGGTCCAGTGGTCACTGCGCTGCTGTTCGCCGGCCGAGCCGGTTCCGCGTTGACGGCGGAACTGGGCCTGATGAAGGCGACCGAACAGTTCTCCGCCATGGAGATGATGGCGGTGGACCCGTTCAAGCGAGTGCTGGCGCCGCGCTTCATCGCCGGCGTGGTGTCCATGCCGCTGTTGGCGGCCATGTTCAGCGCCATCGGCGTCCTCACCGCCTACGTCATCGGCGTCGGCCTGCTGGGGGTGGACGCCGGCTCTTACTGGTCGCAGATGCAGAACTCGGTTGATTTCTACAACGATCTGATGACAGGATTCTACAAGAGCCTTGCCTTCGGATTCGTCAGCACCTGGATCGCCCTGTTCGAGGGTTATGATTCGGTCCCCACCTCCGAAGGCGTGGGCAGGGCAACGACGCAGAGCGTGGTACACTCCTCGCTGGCGGTGCTCGGGCTCAATTTCATTCTGACCGCATTGTTGCTGGAGACAAGCTAGTGATTAGCAGACGCGGAGTGGAGTTACTGGTGGGGCTGTTCGTTGCCCTCGGCATAGCGGCCCTGTTCATGCTGGCCATGCAGGTCAGCAACCTCAGCACCGTCAGCATGGGCGACACCTATCAAGTCACCGCGCGCTTCACCAACATCGGCGGGCTCACCGCGCGCTCGCCGGTCAAGGCCAGCGGCGTGCGAGTGGGACGGGTTACCGACATCCGCTACGACGACAAGACCCACGAGGCCATCGTCACCCTCGCCATAGAGAAACGCTTCAACCAGTTTCCCGTGGATACTGCTGCCAGCATCTATACTTCCGGCCTGCTCGGCGAGCAGTACATCGCCCTGCAGCCGGGGGTGGAGGACCAGAATCTCAAGGACGGGGACAAGATGTTGTTTACGAATTCGGCCATGGTTCTCGAGCGCCTTATCGGCAAGTTCATGGTCAACAAGATGGAACAGTAAGGCCGTGGGCGAAACGGCGGAAGCGGGACTCGAAATGCAGCCCGGGGAAGACGGCAAGGTCTGCCGGCTGACGGGAGTGCTGGATTTTTCCACCGTGCCGGCACTGGTCCGGGAGATCCCCGGCCTGTTTGCACGGCCCCGGGAACTGACCGTCGACCTCGGCGGCGTCACCCGCGTCGACAGCGCCGGTCTGTCGCTGCTGCTGGAGATGCAGAGGCTCGCCGGGGAGGGGGGATGCAGCCTGACCCTGAAACATGCGCCGAAGTCCCTGCGCAATCTCATTCACATCAGCGACCTCGATCCCTTCCTGACCGTTACAGACTAGATGCTGCGCGGGCGCGGCGTGTCCGGGGTGCATGTTATGGTATTATCCGGAGCCGGTGGAGCCGCCATACTCGCACGCTGAAACCCCCGGTTTCATTTCCGCCCCCTCAAGACAAGCACCGCAGGATGCTGCGGCGCGGGGAATCATCTTGGATAACAAGGTCGGATATAAACGCATCGCCTGTGAAGAGGCGTTCATAACAAAGGACCTGACCCGGGCCCTGTGGGACCTGGTGGAGAACGATCCGCCCGATGATCCCGGATTCGTCTCCATGTGGCGCGGAGGACCTGGACGAGGGCCGCCTCTGTGACATGGACTCGGTGGGGGTGGACATGCAGCTGTTACTGCTCACAGCCCCGGGGGTACAGGTGTTCGATGCAGCCACGGGCACGGCCCTGGCCGGGTCCTGCAACGATGAGCTGGCCGAGGCCTGCCGCCGCCACCCCGATCGCCTCGCCGGCCTCGCGGCCATCGCCCCCCAGGACCCGGATGCCGCGGCGCGGGAACTGGAGCGGGGAATGCGTACCCTGGGACTGAAGGGGGCCGTGATCAACTCCCATACCCGCGGGGAATACCTGGACGATCCCAGATACTGGGCCATCTTCGAGGCGGCCGAGGCACTGGACGCCCCCATCTATATCCATCCCACGCCGCCGCCCGCGCCCATAATCGAACACTATCTTTACCGCGGCCTGGAGGGGCCGCTGGCGGGATTCGCCGCCGAGGTATACCTGCATACCCTGGCCATCATCACCAGCGGCGCCCTGGACCGCTTCCCGAAACTCAAGCTGGTCCTGGGCCACCTGGGCGAGGGCCTGCCGTATTTTGCCTATCGCCTGGACTACATGCAGCACCACGCTGCCCGTCCGGGCTTGCGCGGCAGGCGGGAAGGGACGAAACTGAAAAGAAAAATCAGCGACTATCTGCGGGGGAACCTGTACGTCACCACCAGCGGCATGGCCTGGGCGCCGGCCATCCGTTTCGCCCGGGAAGTGCTGGGCGCGGATCACGTGCTTTACGCCATGGATTATCCCTACCAGTTCGACAAGGCAGAAGTGGATGCCACGGATGCCCTGAAGATCGGCGACGCGGACAAGAAGATGTTGTATCAGACGAATGCAGAAAAATTATTTATGTTAAATAAAGCCACAGAGATCACAGAGTGTTAATGCTCCAAGTTTTTATCAAACTCTGTGTCCTCTGTGGCTGATTTTAAGTTTATATTTTTCAATCAGGTGCAATAAGGCGGAGGTGAAAATGAGCAAAGATGACAAGTCCCTGGAACAGCAGGTGCAGGAACTGGCCGACCGGGTCGGCGTGCTGGAAGACGAGAAGGCCATACGCAAGCTCCATTACAGCTACGGCTACTACCTTGACAAGTGTCTGTATAACGAGGTGGTGGACCTGTTCGCCGAGGACAGCCAGGTGCGTTTCATGCGCGGCGTGTTCAAGGGGAAGGACGGTGTGAAAAGGCTGTACATCGATCGCTTCCGCAAGAACTTCACCAACAATCATAATGGCCCCATCTTTGGCTTCCTGCTGGATCACCCCCAGATGCAGGATATCGTCGATGTGGCGCCGGACCGCAAGACGGCCAGGGGCCGCTTCCGCTGCACCATGCAGGCCGGCGTCCATCACAGCGCGGCGGGGGCCGACGCCAGTTTCGTCCCGAGGCAAGGGTGGGAAGGCGGCCTGTACGAGACCGAATACGTCAAGGAAGACGGCGTCTGGAAGATCAAGGTGCTCAATTACCGGCCGGTCTATCACGCCACTTTCGAACACGGCTGGACTTACACCAAGCCCCAATTCGTGCCTTTCTTCAACGAGGACAACCTGTATCCCAAGGATCCCGTCGGTCCCGACGAAATCGACAACACCCACGTGCTGTGGCCGGATACGGACGTGCTGCCTTTCCACTACCCTCACCCGGTGACCGGCGAAGAGTGGAAAGGCGTGGATTGAATTACTTCACCACGGAGGACACGAAGGAATGAAAAAAATGTTCTCGCAGAGGCGCAGAGACGCCAAGGAGGCAATAAAATTTAACCTTTGCGCCTTGGCGTCTTGGCGAGAAATAATTTTAGTATGGCGGGTTTCTGAGCCTTGGTCTGCCACGAGGCTAAATTTGAGCAAAGGGGTTAAACGGTATTTAACAATTCCGTGTACTCCGTGCCATCCGTGATTAAATAGCATGGTTAAATCTGCCACGTGAATTAAGCAATAAGTGAGGAGTTAAATGAGCAACAAGTTTCCGGACACCATGGATTTCCAGGGCTTCAACGCGCCCTCGCGGGTGGAGTGCGACATCCTCGACCTGGAAGTGGAAGGGGAGATACCGGCGGAGATCAACGGCTACTGGTATCGCAGTATCCCGGATCCTCAGTACCCGCCGCTGCTGGGTGATGACGTCTTCATCAGCGGGGACGGCAAGGTCGGCGCCTACCGTTTCAGTGACGGCCACGTGGACTACAAGTCGCGCTATGTCATGACGGAGCGACTGAAGAACGATCGTGCCGCGGGACGTTCCCTGTACGGGCGCTATCGCAATCCCTACACGGACGACCCCAGTGTGCGGGGCAAGCCGCGTGGCGTCGCCAATACCACGCCCGTCTACCACGGCGGCCGGCTGCTGGCCCTGAAGGAAGACAGCCGCGCCATGCAGGTGGACCCGGTAACCCTGGATACGCTGGGCGAGGTGGATTTCGGCGGCAAACTGAAGAGCCTGACCATGACTGCGCACCCGCGCCCGGATCCGGATACCGGCGAGCTGTATTTTTTCGGCTACGAGGCCGGCGGCCTGGCCACCCGCGACGTGGCCTACTGTGTAGCCGACAAGAACGGTGAACTGATCCGGGAGGAATGGTTCGAGGCGCCGTATGTGGCCATGATGCACGACTTCGTCGTCACCAAGGAGCACGTGATCTTTCCCGTGTTCCCCACCACCTGCGACCTGGAACGCCTCAAGGCGGGCGGTTCCCACTGGGCCTACGAGCCGGACAAGGATACCTGGATCGGCATCATGCCGCGGGCCGGAGGCGTCGATGATCTGCGCTGGTTCCGGGGACCGGCGCGCATGGCCTATCATTTCATGAACGCGTTCAGCGAAGGCGAACGCGTGCACGTGGACGCCTGCCTGTCCGAGGTCAATGTCTTTCCCTTTGTCCTGGAGGCCTCCGGCATGACCGCGACGCCGGAACAGATGGCCGGTTACCTGGGACGCTGGACTTTCGATCTGTCCGGCTCCGATGAGACCTGGGAGGAGAAAATCCTGGGGCCGGGAGGCGATCTGCCGCGCATATGGGAGCACGATCACATGCGGGACTATGACATCGGTTACTACATGACCTACGATCCCGACAACGGACCGCCGCTGGTATCGGGTCCCATCGGCGCCGGCTTCAATACCCTGCTCCGCCTGCAGGTGAAAACCGGCGAACTGAAGAGTTTTACCATGGGGCCGGGAACCACGCTACAGGAACCCCAGCCGATTCCCTCGAAACAACCCGGCCATGAGGGTTACCTGGCCATGGTCGTTGAGCTGCATGACCAAAACCTCTCCGAGATGGTGATCCTTGAGGCGGGGCATATCGATCGCGGGCCCGTGGCGACCGTAAAGATGCCGCTACGGGAACGTTCCGGCGTTCACGGCAACTGGGTGGCGGAAGAACAATTGAAAAACCAATAAGCATGTTGAGCCGAGGAGAATGACATGAGCGACGTAGACAACAGAATCCGGCAACTGGAGGAGAAGTTCGAGGAGCGGACCGCCGCCCTGTCCCGCCAGGTGGGGGTGCTGGAAGACATTCACGCCGTGCGCACCCTGCATTTCAAGTACGGCTATTACATGGACAAGTGCCTGTACGACGAGACGGTGGAACTGTTTTCCTCGGATGCCGTGATCTATTTTCTGAACGGCGTCTACCGCGGCCGGGAGGGGGCGCGGCGGCTGTACTGCGAATGGTTCCGCAACCTGTTCACCCGGGGTCACAACGGCCCGGTGGACGGCTTCCTGCTGGATCATCTGCTGCTGCAGGACATCGTCGATATCGCCCCGGACCGGCAGACCGCCAGGGGACGCTTCCGCAACATCATGCAGGGCGGGGTGCACGACCGGGTGCTGAACTACAACATGCTGTGGCAGGCCAATTACGAGGAGGGCTGGGCCCACAGCGGCGTGCACCTGCCGCCCCTGGAGAAGACGTATCCCGATGACCCCAAGGGGCCGGATGAACTGCTGCCGGAGGTACCGCCCACCTGGCCGAAGACGCGGGTGGTGCCCTTCCATTATCCCCATCCGGTCACCGGCGAGAAATGGAAAGGTTGAGGAGATAAATTCATGAGCGAGTTTGAAGATCGCATCAATGCCCTGGAGAAAAAATACGGGGAGAAGATCGCGGAACTGGAGCACCGGGCCGGCGTCCTGGAGGACATCCATCAGGTGCGCACCCTGCATTTCAAATACGGCTATTACCTGGACAAGTGCCTTTACGACGAGACGGTGGAACTGTTTTCCTCGGACGCCGTGATTTATTTCCTGAACGGCGTCTACCACGGCCGGGAAGGGGCGCGGCGGCTGTACTGCGACTGGTTCCGAAACCTGTTCACCCAGGGTCACAATGGCCCGGTGGACGGCTTCCTGCTGGATCATCTGCTGCTGCAGGACATCGTCGATATCGCCCCGGACCGGCAGACCGCCAGGGGACGCTTCCGCAACATCATGCAGGGCGGGGTGCACGA
>JARRRO010000172.1:0-4589 GCA_037380645.1 Gammaproteobacteria bacterium
TGCATATAATCGCTGTTCCACTGCTTTAGGGCAAAGATTCAGCTGGCAAGAACAGCTACTATTTTTCCTCTGGGTTCCTATGGGTCCTCTGTGGCCTTAATCAGAAATGGTGGTAGCTTTCGGCGATCAGGTCGACGGCGTTGCCCTCCTTGTCCACCCATGTCACACCACTGCCCTTCACAATTTTCCCGATGCGCGTGATGGGGCAATCCATACCGGCAGCCAGGGCCTCGATGTTCTCCCGTTCTCCTGCTGGAGCGGTGAAACACAGTTCATAATCGTCGCCGCCGATGACGGACAGTCTCAGCATTTCTTCAGCGCTGACAACACCCTCACCATCCCCGCAGGGCAGCCGATCCAGCTCCACCATCGCCCCCGCCCCACTGGCGTCCAGGATATGTCCGAGGTCACCGGCCAGGCCATCGGAAATATCGATCATGGCGGTGACCGTTTCCCTCAGCGCCAGACCGGCCTGTACCCGGGGAACCGGCCGCAGCAGCCGTTCCAGGCAGGACGTCGGTATCGCCGCCGCAGCTGTCCCTGCCTGCAGCAATGCCAGGGCCAGGGCGGCCTGGCCGAGGCGGCCGGTAACATGAATGTCGTCGCCCTGCCGCGCCCCGCTGCGTCGTATCGCCGCACCGGCGGACACCGTACCCAGGATCTGGCAGGTGATGGACAGGGGGCCGCGGGTCAGGTCGCCGCCCACCAGACGCACACCGAAGCTTTCCGCCAGTTTGGCGAAGCCGCGGGCGAACGCCGCCAGCCAGTCCTCTTCTGCCGCCGGCACGGTCACGGCCAGGGTGGCCCAGCGCGGTTCCGCCGCCATGGCCGCCAGATCGCTGAGATTCACCGCCAGGGACTTGTAGCCCAGATCCAGGGGCCGGACGTCGGCGAAAAAGTGGACACCGCTGACCAGAGTATCAGTGGAGACCACCAGTTCCCGCCCCGCGGGCACCGCCAGCACCGCGGCGTCGTCGCCAATGCCGCAGATCACGGAGTCGTCGCCTCCGGTAAGGCGGCTGAAAAAACGGTCGATCAGTTCGAATTCATCAAGCGGCATGGGATCTAAGGGGCGGCGGCGATTTCCGTCGCCCGCACCCGGCGGGCGAGCTTGTCCAGGACGCCGTTGATGTATTTATGGGACTGTTCAGCCCCGAACATCTTGGCCAGCTCCACCGCTTCGTTGATCACCACCCGCCACGGCGTCTGGGTACAATGCAGCAGTTCAAAGGCGCCGAGGTGCAACACCGCCCGTTCCACCGGGTCCAGTTCCCGCACTGGCCGATCCAGCAGCGGCTCCAGTTCCGCGTCCATGACCTCTGCGTTCCCGGCCATGCCCCGCAGCAGCGTCCGGAAGTATTCGATATCTGCCTTGTGCAGCTCCCTGCGTTCGGACTCGAATTCACCGATGATCTCCTCCATGGGCTGCCGAGTCATCTGCCATTGGTAATAAGCCTGCACGGCGGAGCGGCGTGCCCGGCTGCGGCCGTGCCCGGGGACGGCAGCCTCCCCGCCCCCGCTCATGGCCCGAGCTTGTGCATGATGGCGATCATCTCCAGCGCCGTCAGCGCCGCCTCTGTTCCCTTGTTGCCGTGGCCGCCGCCGGCGCGGGCCCGGGCCTGCTCTTCGCTGTCCACCGTCAATACCCCGTAGATCACCGGCAGGGCATGTTCCACGGCCACGGCGGCAAGACCGCGGGCGCATTCACCGGCGACGTAGTCGAAATGCGGCGTCTCCCCCCGGATCACCGCGCCCAGGGCGATGACGGCATCCACCTCCCCGCCTGCGGCCAGGCGCTTGGCCACCACCGGCAGTTCAAACGCCCCCGGCGTGCGGATCACGGTGACGGCGCTTGCGGGTATCCCCTTGTCCGCCAGCGTCTCCAGACAGCCGTCCAGCAGCCGGTCGACGACGGCGCGGTTGTAGCGGCTGGCGACGACGGCGAGGCGACTGCCGGGAGACACCTCGGGTTCCTCAATGATCTGTATATCGGCCACGGCGGATGATTATTCGTAAACGTAATCGACGATTTCCAGGTCGAAACCCGACAGGGCATGGTAGCGCCCGGGTGAACTCATGACGGTCATCTTCCTGACGCCCAGATCGGAGAGGATCTGCGAACCCAGTCCGATGGTGCGGAAATCCCTGCCGTCGTGGGGGCGGCCCCCTTCTCCCTCGCCGGCTTCGCCGTTCAGCGACTGCAGCTGCTGGATCAGCACATCCTTCTCAATCTGATTGCAAAGGATGACCAGCACGCCGCACTCCGAACCCGCCAGCCGGGACAACGCATCCCCGATCTTCCAGCGGCTCTGGTTGAGACTACTGCCGGTCAGATCGAACACCGGGTTTTCCAGGTGCACCCGTACCAGGACCGGCTGATCCGGGCTGATCTCGCCCTTGACCAGGGCGAAATGCAGATCGTTCTTGACGCTGTCCCGGTAGGTGAACAGCCGGAATTCCCCGTGCTCCGTGGGAAAGTTCATCTCTCCCAGACGCTCGATGGTCTTCTCGTTCTCGATGCGGTAATGGATCAGATCGGCGATGGTGCCTATTTTCAGGCCGTGCCCGGCGGCGAATTTTTCCAGGTCCGGGCGCCTGGCCATGCTGCCATCATCATTGAGGATCTCCACGATTACCGCCGCCGGCTGGAAACCCGCCAGCCGCGCCAGGTCGCAGCCGGCCTCGGTGTGACCGGCCCGGGACAGCACGCCTCCGGCGTGAGCCATCAGCGGGAACACGTGGCCGGGCTGGATCAGATCGGAAGGCCTGGCGTCGGGAGCCACGGCCTTCTGTATGGTCACTGCCCGGTCCGCCGCGGAGATGCCGGTGGTGATGCCCTCGGCAGCCTCTATGGACACGGTGAAGTTGGTGGCCTGGTCGGAATGGATGTTCCTGGCCATGAGGGGCAGGTTCAGCCGGCGGCAGTGCTCCGGCGTGAGGGTGAGGCAGATCAGCCCGCGACCATAGCGGGCCATGAAATTGATATCGTCGGCCCCGACGCAGGCCGCAGCCAGGACCAGATCCCCCTCGTTCTCGCGGTCCTCGTCGTCCATAAGGATGACCATCCTGCCCTGGCGGATCTCCTCGATGAGTTCTTCGGCGCTGTTCAGTGACATCGGAAGCAATAGAAATAGTGGAAAGGCGTCCCGCCATTATAGCGTTTTGCCCGGCGCTTGCATCCTTGCGCGGCGGTGTGATCAGGTGCGCGAGGGGTTCAGGCGTTCCAGGTAGCGGGCGATGATGTCCACTTCCAGGTTAACCGTATCGCCGGGGGCGCAATCGTGGAAGGTGGTGACTGCCGCGGTATGGGGGATGATATTCACGCCGAAGTCGGCTCCCGTCACGTCATTCACGGTGAGGCTGACGCCGTCGACGCAGATGGAGCCCTTGCTGCAGATGTAGCAGGCCAGCTCCTCCGGCGCCCGGATCAGGCAGCGCAGGGAACGCGCGTCCCGTTGCACGTCCAGCACAGTGCCAGTACCGTCGGTGTGCCCGCTGACCAGGTGGCCGCCCAGGCGATCGCCGAGGCGCAGCGCCTTTTCCAGGTTGACCCTGGAACCCTTCTGGAGCCGGCCGAGGGTAGTGCAGGACAGGGTCTCCGTCGAGACGTCCGCCGCGAAGCCGCGGCCATCCGCCTCCACCACCGTCAGGCACACCCCGCTGACGCAGATGCTATCGCCGGTGGCGACGTCGGACAGGTCGAGATCGCCGGCATCAATGTGCAGGCGCCTGTCCCGGCCCGTTTCCTCGATGCCGGCCACCGTGCCGATTGCCGTGATGATGCCCGTGAACATGGTTGTCAGTGCGTCATGATTCATTGCTTCCCGACCGCGAACTGCAGCCGGATGTCACCACCGATGTGGCGGCACTCCGTCAGGGTCAGCTTAACCCGGTCCTTCATGTTCTGCAGGTGCGGAAGATGAAACAGCCCCCGGGCGCTGTCACCCAGAATGACGGGCGCCTGGTAGAGTATCAGTTCATCGACGAGGCCGTCCTGCAGCAGGGCGCCGGTCAGGGTCGCCCCCGCCTCCACCAGCACCTCGTTGACCTGTTCCTTCCCGGCCAGGTATTTGAGGACGCCGCGGAGAAAGTCCCGTTCTTCCAGGATAATGACTTCCGCACCGGCGCCCTTCAGCACTCCGTGCTTGTCACTGTTGTCGGCGTCATGGGAGAAGATCAGGGTACGCCCGGGGATGCTCAGCATCCTGGCGTCCGCCGGCATGCGCAGCTCCCGGTCCAGGACCACACGCAGCGGCTGGCGCTGCCCCGGCAGGGTGACGTCCCGCACGTCCAGACGTGGATCGTCCTCCAGGACGGTGCCTATGCCCGTAAGGACGGCGCAGCTGCGGGCGCGCAGGCGCTGTACGTCCCTGCGTGCCGCCTCCCCCGTGATCCATTTGCTCTCGCCGCTGGCCATGGCGGTCCTGCCGTCCAGGCTCAGGGCCTGCTTGCAACGGATCAGGGGCAGCCCTTGGGTCAACCGACGCATGTAGCCCCGGTTGAGGGCCGCCGCCTGCGCCTCCAGCAGGCCGTGGGCGGTATCTATGCCCTCCTCCTGCAACCTCGCCAGCCCCCTGCCCGCCATGCGC
>JARRRO010000173.1:0-11425 GCA_037380645.1 Gammaproteobacteria bacterium
GCGGGCGGCGCACCCCGAAGGGGGGCACCGGGGCCGCGTGATAAGCGGGATGTTCCCGCCTCACCTCGGCGAGGTAGCCGGCCAGGCGCTCGCAGCGTCGGCAACGGGGGTTGAAGTCTTCTGCAAGTGGCATCGTCAGGTCATTTCCATGGTTGTCACCGGGGACCGGCTTATGTTGCAGCGCGGGGACCCACCCTGCCTCATTTCCTCTCCCGTTCGGGGAACCCTCGCGGCGGGAGCCAGTCTGAAAAGCTAAATATATTTAAAATCAAATAGTTGCAATTACACAGCCAAGCTATTATAATATTTTAAAATGCCTGTATTTAAGAGATGGAAGGGATTCTTCTGTTATATGGCCCGGATTTCAACGCACGGCAGCCATCCATCATGATGTCCAGGATCCCGTTTAAGGCGAATTCTGCGACTGGAACGCCGGGATTGGTATCCCGGCAGCAGTCCCTGAACGGACGGCCTCATCCCTTCCCGCAGACCCCCCTGCTGTTGCGCCCCGCGCGGCAGCCCCGGCCTCATTCTCCGTGCCCGCCCGGTCTGCTAACGCAAGCAATGAATCAATATTTTTACCAAGGTAAATCAAATGGATATCTTTGAACAAGTCGAATCTTCGGTACAGAGTTACGCCCAGTCCTTCCCGGTGGTGTTCGACAAGGCACAGGGTTGTTACCTCTACGATGTGGAAGGCAAAGCCTACCTGGACTTCCTGGCCGGCGCCGGCACCCTGAATTACGGCCACAACAACCCCCATTTCAAGGAAAAGCTGCTGGAATACATCCGGAATGACGGCATCGCCCACGGTCTGGACATGCATACCCGGGCCAAGGAGGAATTCCTGACCGCCATCAACAGCCTGATCCTGGAGCCGCGGGGGATGGAATACGTGGTCCAGTTCACCGGCCCCACCGGTACCAACACGGTGGAGGCCGCGCTCAAGATCGCCCGCAACGTTACCGGCCGGCACAATATTATCGCCTTCACCAACGGCTTCCACGGGGTCTCCCTGGGCGCCATGTCCGCCACCGGCAACGAGCATCACCGCGGCGCCGCCGGCATCCCCCTGACCGGGGTCACACACATGCCCTACGACTGCTATTTGGGCGACGAATTCGACACCCTGGACCTGCTGGACACCATGCTTGGCGATCCCAGCAGCGGCATCGATCCTCCCGCGGCGGCGATAGTCGAGGCCGTGCAAGGCGAAGGCGGCCTGAACGTGGCCGGTAACGGCTGGCTGCAGCGTCTGGAGAAGATCTGCCGAAAGTACGAGATGCTGCTCATCCTTGATGACATCCAGGCCGGCTGCGGCCGCACGGGGACCTTTTTCAGCTTTGAGCCGGCCGGCATCAAGCCCGACATTATTACCCTGTCCAAGTCCCTGAGCGGATTCGGCCTGCCCCTGGCCGTGACCCTGATCAAGCCGGAATATGATCAGTGGAAGCCGGGCGAACACAACGGGACGTTCCGGGGCAACAACCACGCCTTCGTCACCGCAACCGAAGCCATCCGGCGCTACTGGTCCGACGGCGACTTCGCCGAGGAGATCCAGGCCAAAAGCAAGCTGCTCGGCGAACGTCTGCACAATATCGCCGACACCCACGGCCAGGGCATGATCCAGGCCAGGGGCCGCGGCATGATGCAGGGCCTGAACTGCCCGGAAGGCGAACTCTCCTTCATCTCGAAGAAGATCTGCCAGGCGGCCTTCGAGAAGTCCCTGATCATCGAAACCAGCGGTTCCGAAGACCAGGTGGTCAAGTGCCTCTGCCCCCTCACCATCTCCGAACGCGAACTGAACGAAGGACTGGACATCCTCTCCGCCAGCGTCTTCGAAGTGATGGGTGAAGCGTTCAGCAAGGCCAGTTGAGAAATCGGGATCGCCGCGCCGGCCAGCATGAATCAGCCGTAGCGGAGGCCCTCAGGAATACTATGAGGAATAGACAGTGACCCATACAGTGGAGAAAATCGGCGGGACGTCCATGAGCAACTTTCCCGCAGTCAGGGACAACATCATCCTGAGAGAAAAGGACGAAAAAAAGCTCTATAACAGGATCTTCGTGGTTTCGGCCTATGGAGGCGTGACCGACAACCTGCTGGAATACAAGAACAGCAACAAGCAGGGCGTCTATGCCCTGTTCACCAACTCGGAAAAGGAGTACGCATGGCAGCAGGCCCTTGACGAGGTCTGCGACCTGATGCTGTCCATCAACAAGGACCTGTTCCACAACCCGCTGCTGCGGGAACAGGCGGATGGCTTCATCACCGAACGCATCGAGGGAGTGCGCAGCTGCCTCATGGATCTGCAGCTGCTGTCTTCCCTCGGGGAGGCGCACAGCGCCTTCAACACCTCCCTGCTACTCAGCGACGAAGGCGTCAACGCCCGCTTCATCGATCTAACCGGCTGGCGCGAGCAGGGTTCCTATACCCTGGACAACAAGATCAACAAGGCCCTGGAACAGTTGCGCCTGGACGGCGAACTGCCCATCGTCACGGGATACGTTCAGTGTTCGGAAGGACTGATGAAGACTTTCAACCGGGGCTACACCGAAATGACCTTCAGCCGCTTTGCCGTGTTGAGCAAGGCTGCCGAGGCCGTCATCCACAAGGAATATCACCTCAGCAGCGCCGATCCGGGCATTGTCGGAGAGGACATATCCGTACCCATCGGCCGCACCAATTATGATGTCGCCGATCAGCTGGCCAACCTGGGCATGGAGGCTATCCACCCCATGGCTGCCAAGGGCCTGCGGGAAAACGACATTCCCCTGAGAGTGAAAAATACCTTCGAGCCGGAACATACCGGCACGCTGATCACCGGAGACTATGTAAGCGAGACCCCGCGGGTGGAGATCATCGCCGGCCATTCCCACATAACCGCCAGCGAAGTGTTCGACCAGAACATGGTCAACACCAATTACCATGACCGGGGGATCCTGGAGGTGCTGGAGAAATGCAAGGTCAAGATCATCTCCAAGGACCTCAATGCCAATACCATCACCCACTTCGTCGACACCAACCTGAAGACCATCAACAGGATTATCGAGGAACTGGAGAAGCGATTTCCGGATGCGTCGGTTAACAGTTCCAGGGTGGCGATTGTCTCCGCCATAGGCAGTGACATGCAGGTGCCCGGCATTCTGGCGAAAACTGTCGGAGCACTGGCCGGCAACGGGATTTCCGTGCTCGCCCTGCACCAATCGATGCGCCAGGTGGACATGCAATTCATCGTCTCCGAGGACGATTACGAGTCCGCCATCCGGCGGCTGCACCGGGAGTTGATCGAACCCCTCAACCACGAATACGCCATCGCCGCCTCCAGCTGACTCCTCTGCCGCCGCCGGCGTGTCTCCTCGATGCCGTCACGGCTGGTGATGGTGGTATCTTTTGCGGGGAAATTCCTTATAATCGGATTTTGTCCGAATGTAGATCCGGAACCCGAGGCTTGAGGGGAAGCCGAATGTCGCATTCCTCTAACAGTAACGGCTTTGACACGACCTTCCATACCGTCCCCGCCCCACCTTCCTTCATAGGGAAATACGAGATACTCGAAGAGGTGGGCAAGGGGACCATGGGCACGGTCTATGCCGCCTATGATCCCTTCTGCGATCGCCGGGTTGCGATCAAGGTCGCTCACCCGTACCTGTCCAGGGCGGACGAGGGCGGGAAACGCTTCCGCAAACTGTTCTTCAACGAGGTCCACGCCGCCGGCGTACTCGACCATCCCAACATCATTTCGCTCTATGACGCGGACGTCGATAACAAGATGTGTTATCTGGTCATGGAGTTCATAGAAGGGGCTCAGACGCTGTTGCCCTTCTGCAAGGCGGACAACCTGCTGCCGCTGAGAGACGTGGTAGGGGTCGTCTTCAAGTGCGCCAAGGCCCTGGACTACGCCCACCGGCAGGGCATCATTCACCGCGACATCAAGCCCAGTAATATCCTTCTGACCGCGGAGCGCGACGTGCGCCTGTCCGATTTCAGCATTGCCAGGATCAACCGTCCGGATCTGCGATCCACCCAGTTCGAAGGTTTTCTCGGCTCCCCCATGTACATGTCGCCCGAACAGATCAATGAACGGGAGATCGGCACCAACTCGGACATCTTTTCCCTGGGCGTTGTCATGTACGAAATGCTCACCGGCAGCCATCCCTTCAGGTCCGACAGTCTCAGCGCCGTCGCCCGAAGAGTGACCGGCGAGACGCCTAGATCCATTACGGAATTCCGCAGCGATGTCCCCGAGGGCCTGGAATACGTCCTTGGACGGATGCTGGAGAAAAACAGCGCCGAGCGCTATCCCTCGGGCCTGGAACTGGCCGCCGACATCGCCCTGATCTTCGACGACCTGGAAAAGCTGGAGACCGAGGACACCCTGAACAGGAAATTCGATTCCCTCAAGCACCTGGGTTTCTTCCGCGGCTTCAACGATGTCGAACTATGGAGCCTGGTGAGGGCCAGTAACTGGCAGGTTTATGCGCCGGGAGAGGTGGTTATCCGGGAGGGAGAAACCGATCATTCCTTCTATATCCTGCTGTCAGGCGTAGTTACCGTTGAAAAAGGCGGCCAGGTGATGGATAACCTGAAAGAGGGAGACTGCTTCGGGGAAATGGGTTTCCTCTCAAACACGGAACGGACGGCCTCGGTAATTGCCAAGACGGACACCAGCATGATCCGGCTCAATGCTTCTACCCTGGAACGTGCGGACCCCGCCACCCAGAACCGCTTTCTCAAAGTCTTTGTCGAAACCCTGATCGGGCGCCTCAAGCACACCACTTCCGCCCTGGCCAGGATGAAACCGGCGTAACCGGTCCGGCGTTAACCCCCACCACCGAGCTGTTCGATCAGTCCGTCCGCAAACTCCCTGGTGGACAGCCTGCCGCCCAGGTCCGCGGTCCTGGTTTCGGGCCGCCCGAGCTGGGTCAGAATGGCGGTTCTCAGACGCTCCGCGCTTTCCCCGTAATCGACGTGCTCGAGCATCATGGCGGCGGCCAGCAGCAAGGCGGTGGGATTGGCGACGCCCTTGCCGGCGATATCCGGTGCCGACCCGTGCACCGCCTCGAAAATCGCCGCCTCCTTGCCGATGTTGGCCCCGGGGGCCAGCCCCAGGCCTCCGACCAGACCGGCGATCTCGTCTGACAGGATGTCTCCAAACATGTTGGTGGTCAAAATGACGTCGAACTGCTGCGGGTTAAGCACCAGTTGCATGGCGCAATTGTCCACGATCCGGTCTTCCACGATGATGTCATCACCGTAGCGCTTGCCCACCTCCATCACGGTCTCAAGGAACAGTCCCGTCAGGGCCTTGAGGATATTGGCCTTGTGGACCACCGTCACCTTCCTGCGGCCGGTCTTCCTGACATAATCGAAGGTGAACTCGGCGATGCGGCGACAGCCACTGCGTGTGATGATGCCGGAGGCCTCGGCCACGGCGCGGGGGTCTTCGTCGATGGGGATGTAGTGCTCCACCCCCACATAAAGTCCCTCGGTGTTTTCCCTGACCAGGATGAGATCGACGTCTTCGTAGCGTCCGCCCGGCACGCAGGTGCGGGCGGGACGCACATTGGCAAACAGCTTGAACACCTCGCGCAGGCGCACATTGATGGAGCGGTAGCCGGATCCCACCGGCGTGGTCAGCGGTCCCTTCAGTGCCAGCCGGGTCCGGCGGATGCTGTCCAGGGTCTCCTCGGGCAGGGGATCGCCGCCCTTGTCCATGGCGGCCATGCCGGCGGCCTGGATGTCCCATTCAAACGGGGCCTCCAGCGCCGCCAGGACGGCGACCGTCGCCTCGACGATCTCGGGGCCGATGCCGTCGCCGGGGATCAGGGTGGCGGGAATGGTGGTTTCGTTCGACATTGTTTTGAAACGGCATTGTACCATCGACGGCCGGCCACGATCCGGATCAAATCGCCGTCCCGACTGCCCCGGCGGGCCGACTGGCCTTTCCTTGATCCAGGTCAATTCACCACCCGGCCTGAGGACGCAAATTAAACTTACGGGGTGTGGCGACGCCCCGGCGACACCACTTGAACCCGAGAAGGACAAGCCATGAAACAGCGGGACACGAAACGTCACATCCCACGCCAGGACAGAAGAATCAGGGAGCGGGTGCACGATCCCTACAAGACGCGGCTGAAACTGCCGGATCCCACCGTCTGTCCCGATTGCGGCGCGGTGTACACCGAGGGACGCTGGGAATGGCCCGCCACCCCGCCTCCGGCCGGCAGTCACGAGGAACGCTGCCAGGCCTGCAACCGCATCCATGACAAATATCCGGCGGGTTGGATCACGCTCGGTGGATCGTACATTTCCGCACACGAGGAGGAAATCCTGAACCTCGTGCGCAACCAGGAAGAACTGGAAAAGGCGGAACATCCTCTGCACCGCATCATGGAGATCGACAGGGAAGACGGCGCGATCATTGTCACCACCACCGATATCCATCTGCCGCGCCGCATCGGCGAGGCCCTGAAACACGCCTATCACGGCGATCTTGACTTTCATTACGAGGAGGAGGCCTACCGCCTGCGGGTCATATGGACGCGTGACGACCCGAACTGGGAAGCCAGCAGTTACCGGGGCAAGGTGATCGTCCGCGCCCGCGACGAATGGACCGCGCGGCGGAAGGCGGAAAGAGCCTTCGGCGTGAAAACCCGCTTCCCGCCCGGAGAGGGTGTCAGGGCGCCGCCCTGGCTGAGGCCGGCATCGGTGCGCGCCGAAATCGTGGAAGACCCGCGCTATGAGCCGCACGGCCCGGCCGAGATCCTCTATCCACCCGATGTCTGAACGCGCGCCCGGCGCCAGTGCACAGGAACTCCCGTGCCCGCCACTGACAGCATCCTCGTCATAGACGGGGCCCACGGCGAAGGCGGCGGGCAGATATTGAGGACAACCCTGAGCCTGGCAACGCTGCTCGGGCGGCGGGTGCGCATTGAAGGTATCCGCAGGAACCGCTCAACCCGTCTGGAATTCATACCCGCCTGCCGGCCGCGCGCCGGCGCCTGGCGTTTCGATGTGGGGGCGGCCCGCGAGGGCGGCAGCGCCGGCGCCGCCACTCTGGTCCTCCAGACCGTGCTCCTGCCTCTGACGGCGGCGGTTGCGGACTCCGAAGTCACTGTGATCGGCGGTACCCACATGAACTGGAGTCCTCCCTATGACTACGCGGCCGAGGTCTGGCTGCCGCTGCTCAGGCGCATCGGCATCCAGGCCGAACTGGAGATGAAGGCCTCCGGCTGGTATCCGGTGGGAAAGGGGGAAATCCGCGCGCGCATCAGCGGTCGCGGGGGAACCGTCGGCGCCGGACTGCGACCGTTTGACGCCGTCCTGCGGGGCCGGCTTTTGGGGGTCCGGGGGCGTGCCCTCGCCGCCAACCTGCCTACTCATATTCCCGAACGCATGGCGGCGCAGGTGCAACGCAGGCTGATCGAACTCGGCGTCCCGCTCCAGCTTGACGCCGAGGTGGTCAGCGCCGCCTGTCCCGGCGCCGGCCTGTGTCTGCTCGGTGAGTATGAAAACGCACGCGCCGGCTTCAGCGCGCTGGGACGGCGTGGCAAACCGGCCGAGCAGGTCGCGGATGAGGCTGTGGATCTGTTCCTGCATCATTACCACACCAATGCCGCCCTGGACCTCCATCTCGGCGACCAGGCGCTGCTGCCGCTGGCGCTGGCCCCTGGTCCTTCGAGATTCTCCACCGAAACCGTGACCCGTCACCTGCAGACCAATGCCTGGGTCATAGAGCAGTTCGGCCTGGCCCGCACCGTCTGGCGGCAGGAGAACGGCATCGGCCTGGTCGAAGTGGCACCGCTGGCAGGTGAAGTGCCGGCGCACGCCTAACGGCGCAGCAGCTTGCTCAGCTCGCGCAGGGAGCGTGTGTTGATCACGTCCTTGGGCCCGATCCAGCCCCGCCGTGCCTGGTCCACGCCGAAACTGATCAATCCCAGCTGCGACGGCGCGTGGCTGTCGGTGGAAATGGCCACCTTTACCCCCGTCTCCTTCGCCAGCCGGCAGTGGCTGTCGTTGAGATCCATACGCTCGGGCTGGCTGTTCACCTCGAGAATGCAACCGCGCTCCCGCGCCGCCTCCATCAGCGTTTCCATGTCGACGTCATAGGCCGGCCGCTCGCCGATGAGCCGCCCGGTGGGATGGGCGAGGATGGTGAACAGGGGATTGTCCATGGCCCGCAGGATCCGTTCCGTCTGCCGCTTGCTGGAGAGGCCGAATCCGGAATGGACAGCGCACACGGTAAAATCCAGCTCCTTCAGGACGGCGTCCGGGAGATCCAATGACCCGTCCTCTAGGATATCTACTTCCACCGACTTCAGGATGGTGATGCCCTTGAGCTCCTCGTTGAGGCGGTCGATCTCGGCCATCTGAGCGCGCAGACGCTTCGCATCCAGCCCGTGGGCGACGGTCACCCGGCGGCTGTGATCCGAGATCGCCAGGTATTTGTAGCCGCGGGCCTGCGCCGCCTTCACCATTTCCCGGATCGTGCCCCGGCCGTCGCTGGCCTTGGTGTGAACATGCAGATCACCGTGGATATCCGCAACCGATACCAGACGGGGCAACCGGCCCTCGGCGGCGGCCTCGATTTCCCCGCGCGCCTCGCGCAATTCCGGCTCGATGTAGGGCAGACCTACGGCTTTGTAGACCTCCATCTCGGTACGGCCGGCGATGCGCCGTTGCCCGCGAAACACGCCGTATTCATTGATCTTCAGCCCACGATCCTGACCCATGGTGCGCACCGCGATATTGTGCGCCTTGGAACCCGTGAAATAGTGCAGCGCCGCACCGAAGCTCGCCTCCGGGACAAGCCTGAGATCCACCTGCAGACCGTTGCGCAGGACGATGGAGGAACGCGTCTTCCCCTGAGACAATACCCGATCCACGTCCTCGTAGCCCACGAAGCGATCAATGACGGGACAGCTCCCCGTGCCGGTGACCAGGATATCCAGGTCCCCCACCGTGTCCTGGCGGCGGCGATAGCTGCCCGCGATGCAGGAATGGATGACGCCCGGTGTCATGCCGATGTACTCCAGCAACGGTTCCGCAATCTCCATGGCGACGGCACGCTTGAGCCGCTCCGGGGCGGCGGTGCGCATGGCGGCCAGGGCCTTGCGGATGTTCTCTTCCGTCTTGGCCCCGAAGCCGGGCAGCTTTTTGAGCCGGCCCTCTTTCACCGCCTTGGCCAGGGCCTTGAGGCTGTCCACGCCCAGGCTCTTGTGCAGGGCCTCCACGCGCTTCGGCCCCAGGCCGGGGACCTTCATGACCTCCAGCAGCCCGGTAGGCGTCTTGCCTTCCAGTTCATCCAGGATGGAGAGGTGGCCGGTGTTCACCAGTTCGGCGATCTTGCCGGCGAGGTCCTTGCCGATGGCGGGCAGCTTGGACAGGTCTTCGCCGCGCTCAACCATCGCCGCGACTGGTTCGGTCAGGCTGGAGATGGTACGGGCCGCGTTGTGGTAGGCACGGACCCGGAAAGGATTGGCGTCCTGGATTTCGAGGAGGTCGCCGATGCGGTTCAGAATCACGGCAACGTCAGCGTTGTGTACCGGCATGATGCAGCCCAAATATCGGATGACGTCAAAATTCTCGCGCCGTCACGGCTTCCGAAAATTGACTTGGATCAGCCGCGCTGCATCTTGCGGCCTATGCCGGATTGTTTGTAGCCGCCGAAAGGCACCGCCGGATCGATCATCTTGTGGCAGTTGACCCAATTGGCGCCGGCCTCGATCAAGGCTCATTCCTAAAAACTGCGGCAATTGAGCATTTCGACACGCGCCTGTCACCCCTGTTCCAGGACGCGGCCGCTGTTTATTAGAGGAATGGGAACAATGGTCGGATCGGGTCTGCTGCTGGTTGGCACGGCTGCTTAGCGAGCAGATCAGTTTTTACAATAATTTAACCAGGGCGGCCGTTTCCATCTATGCAAGCCTTGAATCAAGCAATTCATATACATCATTCAGGATAGTTCGATTGTTTTGTTGTAATTCTTTTCCTCTATCGGGACAAGATAAGTATTGACGCTCCGATGAAACTCATTTGATCATTCCTTTAGACCTTCCTTGTTTTGAAGTGTCAGCATTTGTCGGATAACGAAGCACGCACAACAGACATTCATCGTCTGAGGCCGGGTTTACCCGATGCACCATCAATGCCCTTCCGGGATCGCACAAGCTTATAGGCACATTCGGATTACATATCTTAAATACATAATTGAATGTGATTTACATATCTCTACTACATACTTTTAATAAACCCGGATTACATATTCGTGAAAATAGGCACAATTCCAAAACACGAACTGACATACTTGCTTACTTTATCTGATAATCATTTATTCTTTACATACGTAATTATCAAATCGGGATCATTTTCTTAGTTCCCCACACTTACAAATATTGCAGGAGTACTAGTAATGAGCGCAGACTCTATCGTAAGCAGTGCAATATCAAATATACCAAAGGCGGTAGCGGCAGGTGTCGTTGACATGGGCACCGGTATGTTGCTGGGCGTCAAGACAACCGAATCACATCCACAAGAGGTTCTCGATCTGGTGGCAGCGGGAACCAAGGAACTTTTCGAGGGTGATTCAAGCATGTCAATCGAAAATACATTCAAGAAAGACCGTGGTGACAGTGATAAAGATCACTATTTCCAGGAAATCATTATTAACTCAAAGAACCTGATTCATGTCTTCTCACGTTTGAAATCAAACCAGGGCGTAGTCATGGTGGTGGTGTGCCGCATCGATGCCAACCTGGGCCAAGTCGTGATGAAGTCACGGGAAATCTGTGGGACGGAAAGTGTTTAAGTACGGGGCAATCCTTTTGATTTTGAAATACTAAAACAAGCTTATCGTCATATTATTTTGACTAACAGCGGGGGCCACAACACGCCCCCGTTGTTATTTATGCCGGTTGCTTTCTTTTCAGTCAATGGGAGCACGTGTTAGTCGCACTCTTGGCACGGTCAAATAACCGGGGCACTTGCATGGCTATTCTGGATGATGACAATAAATCGGTAGTGGTCCGCATCGCTTATGCCGGACCAGCCATGTCAGGCAAGACCGAGAGTGTACGTTCGCTTGCAACGGCCCTGTTGGGCAAGGAACGTGCAAAAGAGAAGGTCTTTACTCCCAGCGAAGTCCAGGGTCGCACCATCTATTTTGACTGGATGGACTACTCCGCCGGACTCTTCCAGGGGCGCCGGGTACATTGCCAGATAGTCTCGGTTCCCGGACAGCAATCGCTGCTGACACGACGCAAGATGATTGTCCAATCTGCTGACGCGATCATTTTTGTACTTGACTCATCACCGGAGGGCCTGAAGGAGAGCGTGCAAAGCTTCGAGGAGATCCGGTCATGGATCGACAACAATAGTGATGAGCCACCTGTCGGGATTCTCATCCAGGCCAACAAGCGTGATC
>JARRRO010000174.1:0-4547 GCA_037380645.1 Gammaproteobacteria bacterium
GGGAGTTGCAACACCAGGGATACCGTACCTGCCAACCAGGTGCTGATAATTAAAGATACCGCCATGGCCGTAGCTATAACAGAGACGGCCACATGATTCTTTGCTATTTTTTACCGGCCTGTTCAAACAGAATAAATATGTCGCGGCGGGGCGGTATAAAATAGCAAAGAAACATGTGGCCGTCTCTGTTATAGCTACGGCCATGGCGGTATCTTTAATTATCAGCACCTGGTTGGCAGGTACGGTATCCCTGGTGTTGCAACTCCCTGATGGTGTATTCCGGTGCGGTTCTATATCAAAAATCGGCCACGCATCGGACATCGCTGCAGCTGCAATGGCGGGTGTAAATCATTTCAGATCCAGGTAGGCGTTCTTTTCCAGATAATCCACTACGGCATCGACACAGGCCTCGATACCCAGCTTGTCCGTGGCCAGTTTCAATTCGGGTGCCAGCGGTTCCTCGTAAGGGGAGCTGATCCCTGTAAATTCGGGGATCTCGCCGGCTCTCGCCTTCTTGTAAAGGCCCTTGACGTCCCGACCTTCACAGACTTCCAGCGAGGCATCGCAGAAGACTTCGATGAAATCCCCCTCGGAGACCAAGTCTCGAACCACCTGTCTGTCCCTCCGGAACGGTGAGATGAAGGCCGTCATGACGATAACGCCGGCATCGAACATGAGTTTTGCCACTTCGCCGATGCGGCGTATGTTTTCCGTACGGTCCTCGTCGGAGAAACCCAGATCGCCGCATAGGCCTTTCCTGATGTTATCCCCGTCCAACACGTAAGTGCGCTTGCCCATTTCATGCAGCCGCTCTTCCAGGGCGTGGGCGAGGGTAGACTTGCCTGATCCGGACAAGCCTGTAAACCACAGGATGCAGCTGCGGTGCCGGTTCAGGGACTCGCGATCCGAACGGGTGATAATGGGCTCATGCCAGACGGTATTTTGATTGGTGATTTTTTCTGATTCACTCATAGTATTTTCCACATTCAATGCCCCGGTTTTACCGGAGCAAAATCTAGATTCAGGTGCCATTCATCTTGCTTTATCGGCATCTACTCCCCGATTCGCCGGTCTGCCGATGCAATAGTAATCAAATCCCGCTTTCTTCATGCGAGCCGGATCATAGATGTTCCTGAGGTCGACGAAGATGCCGGAACGGGTCAATGATCGTATCTTAACAAAATTCAGGTCGCGATACTCGTGCCATTCAGTCATTAGAACAACGGCGTCGGCATCGGTGAGACAGTCATGAATTGTATCATGATAAACGATGCCGTCGGGCAGCAACTTTCTCGCTTCCTCCATGCCCCTGGGATCGTGGGCGTGGATTTCCGCTCCATACGCAAGCAGCCTCGGCAATATGACCAGGGAGGGGGCATCGCGCATATCATCCGTCCCCGGCTTGAATGTCAGCCCCAGAATCGCCATGCGCCGGCCTGAGACGTCACCGCCCAGCGCTTCCCTTATCTTATCCGCCATCCTCAGCATCTGCACCTCATTGAGCTCGATGACAGCGCGAATAATGTTGCCGGGTAGCCCTGCCTTCTCCTCCTCATGCAGCAGCGCCCGAGTATCCTTGGGAAAACACGAACCGCCGAATCCCGGGCCGGTCTGCAGGAATTTATAGCCGATGCGGCTGTCCAGCCCCATGCCTTCGGCCACCGCCTGGATATCGGCGCCCACTGCCTCGCACAGCATGGACATCTCGTTGATGAAACTGATCTTGGCGGCAAGAAAGGCATTGGAGGCATATTTAATCAGTTCGGCACTCTCCAGATCAGTAATAATTATCGGCGTCGCCAGCATGTGCGGCCGGTACAGCTCCTGCAGCAGCCTGGATGCACGTTCCGAATCCACGCCCAGGATGACCCGGTCCGGCTGCATGAAATCGAAAACCGCCGCGCCTTCCCGTAAAAATTCCGGATTGGACGCTACATCAAAGTCGGCATGCGGATTCTGATCGGCGATGAGCCGCCTGATCTCGCGGGCGGTTCCCACCGGCACGGTGGACTTGTCCACGACCACGGTATAGCCACTGAGATGGGGAGCCAGGGACCGGGCCGCCTGGTGAACGTAACTGAGGTCGGCCCTGCCGCCGCCGTCCCCCATAGGGGTGCCGACAGCGATAAAGACCAGATCGGCGTCTCCGATCACGTCCTCATAGGAGTAGGTGAACCGCAGTCTTCCCGATGCCGTATTCTTCTCCACCAGTTCGGTCAGACCCGGCTCGTACAAGGGTATTTCGCCCCGCTCCAACCTCCCTATCTTGTCCCGGTCGATATCCAGGCAGGCGACGCTGGCCCCGAATTCGGCGAGACAAGTCCCGGACACCAGCCCCACATAACCTGTACCTATCATGACCACATTCATGCAGATATCCGCCTTTTTATATTTTCATAAACGTTTGAGGACGACGCCTTCCGGTGCCTGGTCCCTGTTCAGTACACCCTTGATGTCATAGACAACACCTCTGCCTGCACGCAGGCAGCGCTGTATCAGCGGCCAGCCCTGTTCCGCATACTGTCGATGTGGAACGCAGAGGATAACGCCGTGGGCCGGTTTCAGATTATCCGCATCCACCAGTTCGATGCCGAATTCACGCCGCACTTCATCAGCACTGGCGCAGGGATCATTCACCTGCAGTTCGAGACCGTACTGCTTCAATTCGAGGATGATATCGATGACGCGACTATTACGGATATCGGGAATATTCTCCTTGAAGGTCAATCCGAGCAGCGTAACGGTCGCCTCTCCGACAGGCTGCCCGGCCAGGATCAATTCCTTGATGACCTGGGACGCGATGAACGCGCCCATGCCGTTGTTGATGTTCCTGCCAGCAATGATCAGGTCCGGGATATGACCGGTAAGGGTGGCCTTGTAGGTAAGGTAATAGGGGTCGATGCCGATGCAGTGGCCGCCCACCAGGCCGGGGGTAAAGGGCAGGAAATTCCATTTTGTCCGCGCCGCCGCCAGAACGTCGTTGGTATCGATGCCCAGCTTTTCAAAGATCAGGGCCAGCTCGTTCATCAGGGCGATATTGATATCCCGCTGGGTATTTTCGATGACCTTGGCCGCCTCCGCAACCTTGATGGATGGCGCCCGGTGGACGCCGGCGGTGATCACGGATTCATAGACGGCGGCGACGGTATTCAGCACCTCTTCGTTCTGCCCCGAGACCACTTTCACGATATTGGTGAATAAGTGTTCCCTGTCGCCCGGGTTGATGCGCTCCGGCGAATAACCGACAAAGAAATCCCTGCCGCAGACAAGGCCGGATCTCTCCTCCAGCACCGGCACGCACTCCTCTTCCGTGGCGCCGGGATACACCGTCGATTCAAAGACGACGATATCCCCCTGCTTGATGACGCCGCCCAGGATGTGCGAGGCGTGCAGCAGCAGTTCGGTATCGGGGTACTTGGCGTCGGTGATGGGCGTGGGGACGGCGACGATGTGAAAATCCGCTGTGGCGAGATCGGCAGGTTCGGTGGTGAACAGGATATCGGTATCAGCCAGTTCCTTTCCCGACACCTCGCCGGTGACGTCGACGCCTTCCTTAAGCCCGCTGATGCGTTCCGCGTCAATGTCAAAGCCGACGACCCGCCCCTGCCTGCCGAAGGCAACGGCTGCCGGCAGGCCGACATAACCCATCCCGGTTACGGATATTTTTCGTTTGTGCCCCATCGGGATTTGCTGGATAAACAGCAGGCAAGTAGAGCACCTTAGTGCTTCAGGGTTCGAGTTCAGGGTATGGGATAGATATCACGGATTTACGCTGCGACCACACCGCTCGCACGGCAATATTAAGGGTATTGAAAATGGCGTCCCCAACGGGATTCGAACCCGTGTCGCCACCTTGAAAGGGTGGTGTCCTAGGCCGTCTAGACGATGGGGACAATGACTGGAATATCATGCCGGTTCGGTGACACGCCGGGAAACTCAGCATTGGTAACCGGAATCTGGTGGAGCCAGGCGGGATCGAACCGCCGACCTCTTGCATGCCATGCAAGCGCTCTCCCAGCTGAGCTATGGCCCCATGAATCAGTTACTGGCTACAAGCAACTAGCCACAAGCAACGACAACATCCTGAAACAAGGCGGCAAAATGTACGTGAGCCACCCTGCCCTGTCAAGCTGCGGCACGCCGGCGGATATAGTCTAGGGCCCGATCCAGCCTGAGAATGGTACGCGCCTGTCCCAGCAGCCGCAGGGTCACATCAATAGAGGGAGAGACTGCGCTCCCGGTAACCGCCACGCGTAAAGGCTGGGCAAGTTTGCCCAGCTTCAGCCCGCATTCCCCGGCGACCCGCTCTACGACCCCCTGTAAAGCCTGATCGGTCCAGTCGGACAGGCCGGACAGTTGTTCCCGCAGAGTCTGCAGGGGCTCCAGGACAGCCGGTCGCAGATGCTTTTTGGCCGCATTCTCGTCAAACCCCTCGAAGTCTTCGTAGAAGCAGCGGCTCTGCTCCACCATCTCCACCAGGGTCTTGACCCGGTGCTTCTGCACCGCCACCAGCTCGACGCAGGGAGGACCGCTGGCCGGGTCCAGGC
>JARRRO010000175.1:0-5443 GCA_037380645.1 Gammaproteobacteria bacterium
GGAATCAGGGAAGCTGTCCATGGAAAAAGGAACCGTCCATGTCTGCTATCGCATCGTCCGTACCGTCATCGACCGGTATACCCCCATCATCATGAGCCTGGAAGAGCGCCTGGAAGACCTGGAGGACGAGATGTACGGCGATCCGTCGGATAAGCTGCTGGCGGAACTGGGAAATTACAACAGCAGGCTGAAGAAGCTGCGTCGCATCTTCGGCTACCAGGCGACGGTGATCGGGAATCTCAGAAATTCGGGAAACGACTTCATCACGGACGGGAACCTGCACGAGTTCAACGATCTGCACGAACAGATGGAGCGGCTTTCCAGCCTCACCGCCCTGCTTCAGGAGCTCGCCATCGATCTTATGGAAGGCTATATTTCCCTCTCGTCACACCGCCTCAACAAGATCATGAAGGTCCTGACCATTACCGCCGTCATCTTCCTGCCGCTGTCGCTGCTGGCAGGCATCTACGGCATGAATTTCGAGCACATGCCCGAGCTCAAGTCGGGGGATGGCTATTACGTTGTCCTCGGGTCCATGGCCGCCATTACGGTCGGGCTGCTGGCGCTGTTCCGTTACCTCAAGTGGTTATAGCAACGTGGCAGCCGCTCCATATACCTTGAATCCCCAGCACGTCATAACGGCCATCGAGAAATGGTTTTCGGTCTACGTCCTGTCCTGGGCCAACGCCCAGCAGCTCCTGATCGTCGTTCTGACGCTTTTCCTGGCGCGGCTGATTACGCCCCGCCTGCGTTCCCTGTATGAATCCTTCCTGCAGCGCCGCGGCGGCAGGCTCGCCCCCGGCACCATTGTCAACATTACCTACCGGCTGATCCTGCCGCTGTCGTGGCTGCTGCTGCTCTGGCTGTGTGACTATGCCTCCCGTGAGCTGCACCGGCCAAACGCCCTGTTGCGGATATCCGTCAGCCTGCTGTTCGCCTGGGTGGTGATCCGCTTTACCGCCACCCTGGTCCGCAATCCGCCCCTGGCCAAGATTATCGCATTCACCGCCTGGACGGTGGCCGCGCTGAATATCCTCAATCTGCTGGGCCCCACCATGGAGTTGTGATGCGGTCGGAAACGCTGACACCTTCCATCGGCGTCCTGATCAGCAAGCTCGTCCGTATCAGCCTGATTATCGGAGGCTTCCTGCTGGCGATATCCAGCGTCGGCATCAATCTCACCGTGTTCACCGTCTTCGGCGGGGCCCTGGGCGTCGGCCTCGGTTTCGGCCTGCAGAAGGTGGTCTCGAACTTCATAAGCGGCATCATCCTGTTGCTGGACAAGTCCATCAAACCCGGCGACGTGATCTCCATCGGCGACACCTACGGCTGGGTGAACTCCCTGAATGCCCGCTATGTCTCGCTGGACACCATCGACGGCAAGGAGCACCTGATCCCCAATGAGGAACTGATCATCCAGCGGGTGGAGAACTGGTCCTACAGCAACAAGAGACTGCGCCTGCGGGTGCCGGTGGGTGTGCATTACAAGTCCGACGTGCGCAAAGCCATGCAGCTCTGCGTCGACGCCGCCAACGAGTCCGTGCGCGTACTGGAACACCCCAAACCCGTGTGCATGCTCAGGGGCTTCGGCGACAGCTCCGTTGACCTGGAGATAGCCTTCTGGATCAATGACCCGGAGAAGGGCCTGAACAACGTCGAAAGCGACGTGCTGCTGCGCATCTGGGACAAGTTCCACGAAAACGACGTCGAGATCCCCTATCCGCAGCGCGACGTCTACCTGAAAACCCCGATCGACATCAAACGCCCGCCGGAAACTGACTGATTTAAAGCCACAGGAGGTCACGGAGAACACAGAGGGATAATCAATATTGGCCGGGAGTAATAAAGACCCCCGGGGTAGAGTTGTTATATCAGTTTTTGTTTTTACTCTGTGCGCTCTGTGGCTAAAAACAGGATAAAGCAATGGCAGTGGAGCCAACAGACTATCGGGCGGTACTGGATGCCTGGTTCGGTAACAGTGGTGACGATGCCACGGTCATAGACAGGCAGTCAGGCCTGTGGTGGGGAAAGGACGAGAAGGTGGATGCGGATCTGCGCCGGCGCTTCGGGCCCCTCCTCCAGGATCTCGAGGCCGGCCGCCTGGCCGACTGGAAGGAAACCCCGCCGGGACGGCTGGCCGCAATCATCCTCGCCGACCAGATCCCGAGAAACATTCACCGCGGCACGCCCGCCGCCTTCAGGACCGATCCCCTGGCCCTGTCCCTGGCCCTGGAGGGACTGGACAGCGGCGACCACCGGCGGCTGTCCCTGCTGCAGCGGGTTTTCTTCTACCTGCCCCTGGAGCATGCGGAATCCCTTGAATGTCAGGACCTGTCGGTGGCCCTGTTCGAGGAATTACTGGAGGAAGCGGAGGAAGGACTGCGCCGCTCCTTCCGGAGCTATCTGGATTTCGCCCGCCGGCACCGCGACATCATCCGCCGCTTCGATCGCTTTCCCCACCGCAACCGCATCCTGGGCAGGGAGTCCACCGCCGAGGAGCTGGCGTTTCTCGAGGAACCGGGCTCCTCTTTCTGATCATCCGGCCCCGGGTGTGTCGGGCTCACTGCTTCAATGTTATGATAGCGGCATGCCCACAAGATTGAATTGCTCCCTACGTCTCACCGCCGTCCTGCTGCTGTCCCTGCTCGCCGCCGGGCCGGCAGCGGCGCAACAGGCGCAGAAGGCCCCGGAAAAGACTCTCTCCGGCCGTGAACTGCTGGCGGGCTGCGAACAGGGCGCGCTTCCCGGAAATCCCAACCAGTACTGCATGCGCTACGTCTTCGGACTGGTGCAGACGGTGGTCATGGTGCAGCACATGGATCCCTCCAAGGAGCCGCTGTTTTGCATCGATCCCGGCAAGACCAGCCTGCAGGAAGTGACGGAGAAGGTGACGGACTGGCTGAAGAAGAGTCGGGAGCGGCTGGACGAGGATGCCTATGTCCTGGTCAGCCAGGCCCTGCACCAGCATTATCCCTGCACCCGGACGTGATGCCGATGCAGGCAGTAGCCCGCCGGGAGACTTACGAAGCCAACAAGCTGCAGAAACGTCTGCGGCGCGACGTGGGCAGGGCCATCGAAGACTTCAACATGATCGGCGACGGTGACCGGGTCATGGTGTGTCTGTCCGGCGGCGCCGACTCCTACACCATGCTGGATATTCTTCTGAACCTGCGGCGCAGCGCGCCGGTGGATTTCGAGCTGGTCGCGGTGAACCTGGATCAGAAGCAGCCCGGCTTTCCCGCCCACGTGCTGCCGGAGTACCTGGACGCGCTCGGCGTGCCCTACCACATACTGGAGCAGGATACCTACAGCGTGGTGAAGCGGGTCGTGCCCGAGGGCAAGACCCTGTGCGGCCTGTGTTCGCGCCTGCGCCGCGGCATTCTCTACACCTTCGCCAGGGAACAGGGATTCACCAGGATTGCCCTGGGCCACCATCGCGACGACATCATCGAGACCCTGTTCCTGAACATGTTTTACGGCGGCAAGCTCAAGGCCATGCCGGCCAAACTTCTCAGCGACAATGGCGAACACGTGGTGATCCGGCCGCTGGCCTATTGCAGCGAAGCTGACATCAAGGCCTATGCCGACGTACGGGGATTTCCCATTATCCCCTGCAGCCTGTGCGGGTCCCAGGAACACCTGCAGCGGCAGGCGATCAAGCAGCTTCTTGCCGACTGGAACCGGAAATATCCGGGCCGCATTGAGAGCATCTTCACCTCCATCCGCAATGTGGTTCCCTCCCATCTCGCGGACAACGCCCTTTTTGATTTCAAACAACTGGGAATCGATGCCTCCGCCGCGGGAGATGAAACCCCGCACTGGCTGAAGGATTGACCTTCCCGTTGTCCAGGAACCGGATCACCAGTCATGGCTGAATTCACGTTTATCCAGAAGATCGCCATCTATGCCATACCGATCATCTTCGCGATCACGGTGCACGAGGCCGCCCACGGCATCGTGGCCAGCTATTTCGGGGACCAGACGGCGCGGTTGTCGGGGCGGCTGACGCTGAATCCCATCAAGCATATAGACCCCATAGGCACGGTGGTGCTGCCGCTGATCATGCTGGCCTTTGGCGGCATCATCTTCGGCTGGGCCAAGCCCGTGCCGGTGGACTGGCGCAACCTGCGCAAGCCGAAGCAGGACATGGCCTGGGTGGCCATCGCCGGTCCCGGCGCCAATTTCATCATGATGGTGCTGTGGGTGTTGTTCGCAAAAATGACGATCGATTTTAGGGATGTCTTCCAGGGTTTCACCGAACCCATGCTGTACATGGCCTATGCCGGCGTCCAGATCAACATCATCCTGATGCTGTTGAACATGTTGCCGGTTCCGCCGCTGGACGGCAGCCGCGTGGTCAGCTCCCTGCTGCCGCCGCGGATGGCGCAGAAATACAACAGTATAGAGCCCTACGGGATCATCATCGTCCTGGGCCTGGTTATCCTACTGTTCATGAGCGGAATCGCAGGCGCTGCCATCTATGGATTGATGAAGTACGCATTGTCATTCGTAATGTGAGGCGCCGGCGGATTTGCCGGCAGCTAATGCCGGTAATCGCATCCCCGGCCCAAAAAAAGCCCCGGCCGGGGGCTGAGTCGGGGAGAGAGGCCCCGGCCGGGACAGGGCGGTGATAACCGGTACGCGGCACGGTGATCCAGCGGGCCGGCCGGATCAGGGAGATCCCGTAGCGCCGTACAAGTTAGGATGCCGATATCGGGGGGTCGACATCCGTTACCGCGGAGGAGGGATGGTTGAGGCGCGTCTTCACGCCAGTAGCAGTGTGATGCAGGCCAGGAGCATGGCGACCAGCATTCCCGTTACCAACCCCGCTGCGAGGCACCGCAGGGTCAAGTCGAGGAAGGAGGCGTGAGTCTCCATAGCTCCCGGCCCGCGAAAGCTTAAACCTGGGTGTCCAGGTTCAGGATGATGTTGACCCTCCGGTCGAACATCATGCCTTCGGTATCACCCACCCGGCTGTCCGCTCCTTTCTCGCCGTAGGCCTGGGTATGGATCCGACCGCTGGCGATGCCGTCCTTGATCAGGGCCTGTTGCACGGCCTGGGCGCGGCGCCGGCTCAGTTCCCGGTTGTAGTCTTCGCTGCCGCGCCGGTCGGCGTGGGCCTCCAGGTGCAGCTGGACCCTGGGAAACTTTTTGAGAAAGCCTGCCAGCTGCTTGATGTGAGGCAGGGTGCGCGCGTCGATCTCGGCGCTGTCGGTACGGAAATACACCGTCAGGGAGACCCCGCGGCTCAGGTCCTCCAGGGCGGTGGTCTTTTCCTGCATCTTGACCTTGCGCAGTTGCTGACTGAATTGGCCGCGCAGGCCATCCAGCTGGTTCTGGAGGTAGGCGGTTTCGGTCTGTTTCCGGGTCAGGTCCGCCTTCATGTCGGCCATCTTGTTGGCTTTCTTGTCCTGCCGGTCGCCGTACCAGACGCCGGCGGCGG
>JARRRO010000176.1:0-4472 GCA_037380645.1 Gammaproteobacteria bacterium
CCGCCGGGACCGCGCCGCTTCCTGAGCAGGCCCACCGCTTCCGGCAGGGCGAACTGCTCACCGGCAAAGCCCTCCACGAAACGACCGCCCCGGATCTCCCCGCGCGCCTCCATGCGCCGGTAGGCGTACAGGAGATCGCGCCAGGGCGGCAGTTGGGACTCCCGCGCCAGGACCCGATGGAAGACCACGCCGTCGCGCCGCAGCAGGGTGCGGGCGACGAAGTCCAGGGTCTCGGGATCGGTTTTCATCCAGCCGGCCGGTTCCGGTAGAGCATTAGCATCGCTGTCTTCGGGCAGCAGCGACCAGCGTCCCGCCACGTCGATGCCGGCTGCGCCCTGGGATCGCCGGCGCCGGTGCTGCCGGCCGAAGCGCGGCCGCTGGCCGGCGGGAGTGATCAGGGCGCGCAGTCCGGCGAAGCTGTCCGAGGTAACCCGACCCCAGGCCGCCAGTTCCGCCAGGGCCTCTTCCGCCTGGGTGCGCAGCTGGCCGCTGTCCCTGACGATATCGATGAAAAAGGAGGCGCCACGCCGCGCCAGTGTCTCCAGCACCCGCTGTGCCGGCGGGGACAGGCGTGAGGTATCCGGGGGGCCGCCGGGCTGGAGGCGGCGCCAGTATTCGACGGTCTCCCGATCGGCAAGGGACACCGGAGTATTGCGCAGCAGGCCGGACTTGTTGCGGGGGGAGGCCTCGTCCGTGCCCGTGCGGCTGTGCAGGCGCAGCCATAGCAGGCGGCCGCTGCCGCACAGCCGGTCCAGGTCGGCCGGACGATAATCTTCCACCCGTCCCGGCAGGATGTCCTTTTCCCAGGCCGCCGCGGCGATGCTGTAACCCTCCAGTCTTTCGATGGCAGCCAGCACCGCCTCCTCGCCGCGGGGGCGGTCCCCGGTCATGCCGTGCCAGGTGAACAAAAAGCGCATGTAGTCCGCGGCGCTGACCGGCTGGATTTCCTCTCGCAGTGAGCGCAGGGTGTAGCGGTGCATGCGGGCCAGCAGGCCGCGCTCGCACCATTGTGGCTCTCCTTCCTGCGTGGTGAAGTGGCCGCGCATGGCGAAGCCCTCCTGCTCCAGCACCGCCAGGGCTGCCCGGATCTCGCCATGGCTGCAGCGTAACAGCCCGGCCAGTTCGCTCTCCGTCACCGGACCACTGCCTTCCAGGCGTCCGCGCAGCAGTTCCACCCGGGCCTCCTCGCGGGACCAGGACCGGGATGCGGCGGGGCCGGCGGGAGCGATGGGCGGGTCCGCTGCGGCTTTGTTGAAGGCGGCCAGCAACTGCGGCAGGCGTTCGGCGCAGCACCAGTAGCGTTGCCCGCCGGCGGTGACCACCGTGGCGCGGCTGTCCTCGATCAGGGGGGCGAAGTCGGCGCGGCCGCGCCCGCCTTCCTCCCCGGTGATTAAACCCAGCAATAGCAGGGCGTCGTGCAGGTCGTCGGCCGTGGTCATGGCCGGCCAGGCCTCTTCCCGGACCCTTTGGATCGCCTCTGCCGAGAGGACGCCCGATTGCGCGGCGTCCGCCGGCTCGGTGAAGCGTCCGGCCGCCACGGCCCGGGTGCGGCGCTCCTCGGCCGGGGCGTCGTCCAGGAAGGCGTAGGGCCGGGCGCTCAGGATCTCCTGGGCGATGGGGGAGGGTCCGCCCAGGTCGCGGCTGTGCAGGCGGATATCGCCGGCCTCGGCCCGTTCCAGGATGCCTTCCAGGGCGGTGATGTCCATGACCTCGTTGAGGCAGTCGCTGACAGTCTGATCCACCAGGGGATGGTCGGGGACCTCCCGATCCCCCGCCAGGTTCTCCTGGCAGGCCAGCTGATCCGGAAACACCACCGCCATCAGATCCTCGGCGTCCATGCGCTGGAACTGCGGCGGCACGCGCCGGCCGGCGTGATTGCGGCGTATGGCCAGGGCGACCGAGGCGTTCCAGCGCCAGTGGGTCATGAACATGGGCGCCGGCAGCATGGCCTGGATTAACACCTCGCGTACCGAGCCGGAATGCAGGTAGCGGGTCGCCTCCTCCAGGGGGAAGCTGTGGGTGGGGCCCAGGGACAGGACGATGGTGTCCTCCAGGGCCGCCGCCTGCAGTTCGAAGTTGAAGCGACGGCAGAAGCGCTTGCGCAGGGCCAGGCCCCAGGCGCGGTTGACCCGGGAGCCGTAGGGAGAGTGAATGACCAGGTGCTGATCGCCGGTCTCGTCGAAGAAACGTTCGAAGACAATGTCCTCGCGGGTGGGCAGGCGGCCCAGAGCCGCCTTGGATGCGGCCAGGTAGTCCACCAGCTGTCCGGCGGCGGCGGGCTCCAGATGCAGCTCCCGGCGCAGCCAGTCGCCGGCGGCGGTCTCCCCCTCGGTGAGTTTCTCATCCAGGATCCCGCGCAGGCGGGAGACGGCCAGGCTCAGTTCGTCCGAACGCCCCGGCGCTTCGCCGAACCAGAAGGGGATGTTGGGGGGTTGGCCGTGGGCGTCCTCTACCCGCACCTTGCCGGTCTCCACCTTGCGGATGCGGTACGAAGCATTGCCCAGCTGGAAGATGTCGCCGGGCAGGCTCTCGAAGGCGAAGTCCTCGTTCAGGGTGCCGATGAACAGGCCCTCGGGTTCCAGGATGACGTCGTAGTCGAACTGGTCGGGGATGGTGCCGGCGTTGGTGACGGCGGTGAGCCTGGCCCCGGGGCGGGGCTTGACGCGCCGGTTCACCGCGTCCCGGTAAAGGTAACGGCTGCGCCGCCCGCGGCGGGTGGAGAAACCCTCCGCCAGCATGGCCAGCACCCGATCGAAGCGCTCCCGGGAAAGATCACGGTAGGGGCGGGTCCGGGTCAGCAGGTTGAACAGCTCCTCCTCGTCCCGTTCGCCGCAGCTCACCTCGGCGATGATCTGCTGGGCCAGGACGTCCAGGTGGCCGGTGGGGACGGTGAGCCGGTCCAGCTCGTCGCGGCGCACCGCATCCAGCAGGGCGGCGCATTCCACCAGGTCGTCCCGGGTCAGGGGGAACAGGCGCCCCTTGGGCACCCGGCCGAGGCCGTGGCCGGAGCGGCCCACCCGCTGCAGGAAGGCGGAGATGGAGCGGGGCGAGCCCAGCTGGCAGACCAGGTCCACGTCGCCGATGTCTATGCCCAGCTCCAGCGAGGCCGTGGCCACCAGGGCCTTGAGTTCGCCGCGCTTGAGCCGCTGTTCGGCCTCCAGGCGGTGCTCCCGCGCCAGGCTGCCGTGATGGGAAGTCACGTTTTTCTCGCCCAGGCGCTCCGCCAGGAAACGGGCCGCCCGTTCCGCCAGGCGGCGGGTGTTGACGAAGATCAGAGTGGTCCTGTGCTGCCGGGCGAGATCCGCCAGTCGGTCATAGACAGTCTGCCAGACCTCGCCGGCCATGACCGCCTCCAGGGGCGCCGGGGGGATCTCCATGGCCAGGTCCCGTTCCCGCACATGGCCGCTGTCGATGATGGCGCAATCCTCATTGCGCTCTCCCAGCAGAAAGGCAGCGAGTTCGTCCATCGGCCGCTGGGTGGCGGACAGTCCGATGCGTATCAGGGGCCGGGGGACCAGGGCCTGCAGGCGCTCCAGGGACAGAGCCAGGTGCGTGCCCCGCTTGTTGGCGGCGACGGCGTGGATCTCATCGACGATGACGGTGCGCACGTCCGCCAGCATGCGCCGGCCGGAGTCCGAGGTGAGCAGGATGAACAGGGATTCCGGGGTGGTGACCAGGATGTGCGGGGGCTCGCGACGCATGCGGCTCCGTTCTGTCTGGGTGGTGTCGCCGGTGCGCACCAGGGCGCGTATACCGTGCGCGGGCAGCCCCTGTTCATTGAGGACGTCGGCGATGCCCCGTAACGGTTCTTCCAGGTTTTTATGAATATCGTTGGACAGGGCCTTTAAGGGGGAGACATACAACACGCGGGTGGCGTCGGGTAGTCCGCCCTCCAGGTCCTCCCGCACCAGGTCATCGATGGCGGCCAGGAAGGCGGCCAGGGTCTTGCCGCTGCCGGTGGGGGCGGCGACCAGGGTGTGGCGCCCCTGCTTGATGGCCGGCCAGGCCTCGCGCTGGGCGGGGGTGGGCCGGCCGAAGGTTCGCTCGAACCAGGTGCTGACAGAGGATTGAAACAATCCGGGCATGCTGGGACGGCGCCCGTTTATTTGAAGCGTTCGGCCAGTCCCTTAAAGCCGCTGGAGTAAATCCCGCGCACGGCGTCCATGGCCTCCTTGGCGGAGACGCCCCTGGCGTTGAAAGTGGCGGACCAGACTACCCTGGCCAGGTCTTTGCCCAGGGGCAGCACCTTGAGCGTGGATAGATAATCCGAGACAGGCAGTGGCGATTGCTTGATGGTATAGGTGTATTTGCGCTTCTGATCATCGTGGTCCACCAGGACCTCGGTGACGGTTCCGCCGTTCTGGAGGGTCAGCACCCGCGTGTCCCCCCGCCGGTTGCCGCTGCCGGTCATGACCTCCTTAACCACGCCGGGGTGCCAGGTATCCACCTTGCCGAAGTCCCCTATCACCTTC
>JARRRO010000177.1:0-4408 GCA_037380645.1 Gammaproteobacteria bacterium
ACCCCACCAGTTCGTACAGGGAGGTGGCCGCTCCGCACAGCATGGAGCTGAGGGTGAACCCGACCACGATCACGGCGAACAGGCGCTTGCGGCCGAAACGCGCGGCCAGGTAGCCCGTCGGCGGCGTCATAATGGCCGCGGCCACGATATAGGAGGTGAGCACCCAGGCGATCTGCTCCTGGGTGGCGGACAGGTTGCCCTGCATGTGCGGCAGCGCCACGTTGGCGATGGTCATGTCCAGGACCTGCATCACCGTCGCCAGCATGATGGAAACGGTGATCAGGCCGCGGTGCGGCGCTGATGGAGATGCCGTCAATGATCTCCCCTGGCCTCCGCCGCGGCGGCGGGCGCCGGGGCGCCTTCCAGCCAGTTCAGGGCCGTGCGGACGAAGCCGGGCAGGGGGCGATGATAGCCGGTATCGATGGAGACGGTGGTGCTCATGCCGGCCCGGATCTGGGGGGTGCCGGGCTCGGTGTGGATGGCGATGCGCACCGGGATGCGCTGCACTACCTTGACCCAGTTGCCGGTGGCGTTCTGGGGTGGCAGGACCGAAAACTCTGCGCCACTGGCCTGGCTCAGGCTGGCCACCGTGCCCTGCCAGGTGCGGCCGGGATAGGTATCGATATGGATGGTGACCTGCTGGCCCGGGTGGACGTGGGTCAGCTCGGTTTCCTTATAATTGGCCCGGACCCACATCCCCTTATCGGCCACCACCGCCATGACCGGCTTCCCCGCCACGACGTACTGGCCCGGTTCCGGCTTCTCCTGAGCGACGCCGGCATAGGGTGCGCGCACCGTGGTGTGATCGAGATTGAGGAGCGCGGTGCTGTAGGCGGCCTTGGCCTCCTGGTACAGGGGGTGGTTGGCGATAACGGTATCGGGGTCGCCGCCCAGTTGCGCCTTGAGCTGTTCCAGCGCTTCCCGGTTGATGGCGATCCGGCGGCGCGCCACGTCCAGGTTGTGGCGGGCCTCGTCCAGTTTCGACTGGGAGTTGAGATTGTCGTGGGCCAGCTTCAACTGGCGCTTGTATTCACGATCGGCGAAGGCGGCGTTGGTCTTGGCCAGGGCCAGTTCCTGCTGTTTCTGCCGGTAGGAGGACTTGAGTCCCTGGACCAGGGAACGGATGCCCTGCAGGCGCGCCTTGGCCCGGGCCATGGCGATCCGGTACTCGGAATCGTCGATGCGGAACAGCGGCTGGCCGCGCTTGACGTGTTCGTTCTCCTGCACCAGCACCTCGGTGATGGGGCCCGAGATCTGGGCGCTGACGGAGACCTTGTCTGCCTTGACGTAGGCGTTCTCGGTCTCGATGTAGCGGCCGCCGGTTACGTATACGTAGCCGCCTATGCCCAGCGCCACGGCGGGGCCGAGCACCAGCAGCAGCCGCCGCAGCAGGCGGCGGCCCGGCTTCACTGCATTGCCGTTTACCTCGCCGGCCTCTCCCTGGGGGAAGGATTCCGGTTCCGTACCATTGTCTTGTTGCTGCTCACTCGTCATGGGGTTAATCCGTACTCCGTGTCTTTTCCAGCTCCGCCTCCGCCGCCAGCAGATTGCGTTTAATTTCGTTCAGGTTTTCGATCAGGCGTTCCCGGGCCGCCGCGCTGAAGCCCGCCAGGGCCTGATCCGTGGTCTTGGCGCCGAGCCGTTGCATCTGCTTGATCAGGGGCCCCGCCTGTTCCGTCAGAAACAGGCGGCAGGCACGCCGGTCTCCCGGGTCCGTGCGCCGCTCTACCCAGCCGGCCTGCTCCAGCCGGTCGATGAGACGGGCCAGGGTGATAGGGCGCACTTCCAGCAGTTCGGCCAGCCCGGCCTGGTTGATACCCTCGTTGCGCGATAGATAGGCCAGGGTGCGCCATTGTGCCTGGGTCAACTCCACCCGGCGGCTGAAGTTGCGCCGCATCAGGCGGGTCACCTCGTGCAACAGGAAGCCGAGGGTGTTCTGGGGGGCTGGGTCTGTCATCGCTGCAGGGTTAATTATAAGCAATGCTTATTATATGGAATACATACTAAATCTGCAAGTTCGGCACGTCCGCCGGGAGAGGATACGTTGTCCGGCACAGGGGCTTTGTAGCACACTATATAGGTGGCCTCCCGGTGATCCCGCCGGGATGGCCCCCAGGCCAACTCAAGGGTGAGACGCATGCACGGTGCAAGCGGGACAGAGCGGTTAGATCGCCTCCGGGTGGGGCTCCGGTACGGGGCTGTAACCGGCGGCAGGCGCTCGCGGGTGCTGCGCCGGGGCAGGCGCCTGGATTATGAAGGCGATCAGTTTGAAACGAAAACCGTCGATGTCTGCAACGGCCGTCCCCTGGCGGGACAGTTCTCCCTGGATCGGGAGGGGTTTGAATTTGTAGGCCAGCCCACCACGGTCCGTGATTTCTTCGATGAGCGGGAACTCAAGACGGTTTACTACCCCGAAGTCCAGGCGCTGGTGCAACGCGTTACCGGCGCGAGTCGAGTCCTGATCTTCGATCACACCCTGCGCGCCGGCGACGAAGAGACCCGGGAGCGGTACGGCATCCGCGAGCCGGTTAACGCCGTGCACAATGACTACACGGAGATATCGGCGCCGCAGCGGTTGCGCGATCTGCTGCCCGGTGAGGCGGAGGCGCTGCTGCAGCACCGCTTCCAGATCGTGCAGGTATGGCGGCCCATCAACGTGCCGGCGCAGCGGTCACCGCTGGGGATCTGTGATGCGGCGAGTATCGAGGCGGCCGATCTCATCCCCACCGAACTGCGCTATGAGGACCGCGTGGGCGAGATCTACCATGTCGGCTACAACCGGGCGCACCGGTGGTATTATTTCCCGGATATGCAGCCCGACGAGGCGCTGGTGTTCAAGGTCTACGATTCGGCGACGGACGGGGTCGCCCGGTACACGGTGCACGGCGCCTTCGACGTCCCGTCCGCACCGGCCGGGGCGCCACCGCGCCAGAGCATAGAGGTGCGCACCATGACCTTTTTCGCACCGGCATGACGCCGGTGACTGTTTCCCTGTTTTCTCAACGGAGGGCAATGCCATGAGCAAAAGACGCATACACGACGGAATCGTCGGGATCCTGGTGGCGGCCGGGGTCCTGCTGGGCCAGTTCGCCAACGCCTGGTGGCTGTTGTTGCCGGGGATCCTGGGACTGGTCCTGTTTCAGAGCGCTTTCTCCGGATTTTGTCCCCTCTATTATATTCTGGACAAGGCCTGCCCTGAGGAGCGGGAGAAGTCGGGGGCGGCAGGGGCTTAATGCTGCGCGTTGTCGGGGCGGGGCTGGGCCGCACCGGGACCTCCTCCCTCAAGATCGCCTTGGAGCAGCTGCTGGGCGCCCCCTGCTACCACATGCGTGAGTTGCACCGGAACCCCGCCCATCTCCCCCTGTGGCACGCCGCGGTCCGCGGCGAGCCCCCCGACTGGCACGCCATGCTGGGCGCCTACCGGGCCGTCGTGGACTGGCCGGCGGCCTCCTTCTGGCCGGAACTCAGCACGGCCTTCCCCGAGTCCCTGATTCTGCTGTCGGTGCGGGATCCGGAGTCCTGGTGGCACAGCGCCCATGCCACCATACTCAGCGCCGATAACCAGAGCCGCCCCCGGCGCAGCGGCTGGAGAGAGATGTGGAATGATCTGGTGAGCCGCCGGTTCACCGAAAGGTTGCAGGACCGGGAGGCCTGTATCGAGGCCTATAACCGGCACAATGAACAGGTCAGGAAGAGGGTGCCGCCCGAACGCCTGATCGAATGGTGTCCCGGAGACGGCTGGGAGCCGCTGTGCCGCGGACTGGGCCTGCCGCTGCCGGAGCGGCCTTTTCCCCATGCCAATTCCCGCAGCGAGTTCCAGGACTGGGTCAGGAACGGTGGGGGGTCGCCTTAAGGCGCTGTGCTGGCCTACTCCTTGAGCAGTTCCGGCTTGCCCGGACCCAACGCCCCGTCGGCGCGCGTCAGCTGATTGTTGCTTTCCTCCATCAGCACACTGACGTGGGTCTGTTGAAACAGGCTCCAGCCCAGAAAGGTCTGCGGATCAATCCTGTTGCCGACGACAGTGAGACGAGAGCGCCGATGATTAGCACGATCCCCAATACACTGTTATCCTTAACCCGCTTCATATCCTCACCTCTGCTGGCAAGCATTCAGGCCTTGGAAGATACCGCAACTATATCCCCTGGTTCCAAGAGCAACTTGATCTGGATCGGTCCGACTGTTGCTACCGAGGCAGGATCCGGGCCGCCCGGCCGCCGTTCCGGAAGCCCATGATGAGAAATCCGTTCTGACCGCGGTGCATATGCTGCTATGATAGAACGCTTTTATTCAGGTTGATCCATGAGTCTGGAACATCTAATCGTTCAGTACGGTTATATCTCGGTGTTGTTCGGCACCATGATCGAAGGGGAGTCGATCATGTTTCTCGCCGGGTATTTTTCCCACAGCC
>JARRRO010000178.1:0-4386 GCA_037380645.1 Gammaproteobacteria bacterium
GGCCTGCTCGGTGCCGCCGACGAGGGTGTTGTGAACCTGCTTGTTGGACTGCAGTTCGATCTCGCCGTCCAGCAGGTAGTAGGTGTAATTGTCCCGTGCGCCCTGTTTGAAGACGGTGCCCCGTTTCTTGACGTCGAGCAGGGTCGCGATCTTGATAACCTGATCCTGGAGATCGGCGGCCAGTTCGTTGATGGGGATCAGCTGGCGGATCAGCCCTGCATATTTGCCTTTGTCGTCAGCCATTGCTGTTAGATTTCAGCCGGAACCCCTAACCCACCGGTTGGCATGCATTTTTTTGCCAAATAGACAACATCATTCCCATTGTCTCCTCAGCGGACCCGATCTAATCTGGAGGCGTGCGGAGACCGCCACCGGGGCACGCAAATAGAAAATGCTACCGCATTCACCGGGCAAGGCAAACAGCGTTTAAATCAAAATGTTAACCCTATGGCAGAGTTCCTGAACGGGCCCGAACCGGGTCTGACCGCGGCCGCCCTGGTCTTTCTCCTGCTGGGCCTGGCCTGCCTGTTCCTGGCCGTCTCCCAACTGCGACGCCGGCACCTGCTGCGCTCCGGCTTCCAGGGTACTCTCTCCGCCCTGCTCCTCGCGGGAGCCGTCCTGCTTATCCTGATAGGAATAAATTTAAAGACATATCAGCGACTTACCTATGAAAAACCCGTCGCCGAGCTGACTTTCCAGCAACTCGGGCCGCAGCACTTCCGGGCCCGGTTGAGTGGCGTACCGGGGCAGCCCGCGGGCCGCTATGACCTGTACGGCGATGAGTGGCAGATCGACGCGCGCATCCTCAAATGGAAGCCTCCGGCGACCCTGCTGGGTCTGGACGCCCGCTACCGCCTGGAGCGCCTGGGCGGGCGCTACCGGGATATCCGGCAGGAGCGGGAAAAGCCGCGGGCGGTATACCGGCTGGCGCCCCGGAGCGGCCTGGATCTGTGGGAACTACTCGCCGGGCTGCAGTCCTACCTCGGCTGGGTCGACGCCTACTACGGCAACGCCACCTACCTCCCCATGGCCGACGGGGCCCGCTATGAAGTGTCCCTGACCCAGTCCGGCCTGGTGGCCCGCCCTGCCAACGAGAGGGCCCGCCAGGCGGTCAGCCGCTGGCAATAGGGTAAATAGTAATTCGTGAATCGGATGGTTCCGAAATTCAGATTCACGACTCACGAATTACATTTTCGCCTCACGCCTCACGCCTCACCCCTCATGGCTGGGGAAGCGGATGCGGAAGGTCACTGTGTCGTTGCGTGGATCGTTGCCGGCGCTGATGCGGGCGTTGTGGTATTCACCGATGAGGCGCACGATATACAGGCCCAGGCCCAGGTGCGGTTCGTGGCCCTTCTTCTCGCGTATGGACACCATGGAATTAAACAGCTGTTTTTCCATATTCTCCGGCAGCCTGGCGCCGTAGTTGGTAACGGTCAATTCCCATTCCTGCCCCTCCTCGCGCAGGCCTATCTCCACGGGGTGCGCGCCGCTGCTGAAATCAACGGCGTTCGCCACCAGCTTGTCCAGCATCTGCACGATCAGTTCCGGTGCAACAAAGCACAGCAGCGCACGGTCGGGAACCGACAGGGAGAATTCCGCCTCCGGATAGGCGCCCCGATATCCCTCCACGCAGTTGCGCAGTAGTGCGGTCATGTCGACCTCCTGCTTCTCCGCCGACTGCAGGGCCTGTTCCAGGCGCGTCGCCTCGCTGAGCCGCATCACGATGAGATTCAGCCTCTCTATGCCCTCCCGCGCCCGTGCCAGGTAGGTCCGCTCCGAATCGTCACTCCCCTTCGCCTTCAGGTGTTCCAGGGAGGATTGCACCACCGTGATGGGCGTGCGCAGCTCATGGGAGAGCCTGCCCGCCATCATCTCCAGGTATTCGTTGTACTGTTTCAGCCGCTCCAGCATGTCGGCGTACTTGCGCGACAGATCGCCTATCTCGTCACCTGCCCGGCTGACCGGAAACAGGCCGGTGACGCGCCCATGTTCATCGATGGCGGCGTCCGCCTCCCGGCCCAGCCGCCGCAGTCGGAAGGACAGCCGCGTAGCGAACAGCAGCAGCAGCGCGGTGACTGCGCCGAACACCAGCAGCGTCTCGTTGAAAAGCGTCGCCATAGCCTGGCGCTGCTGCATCTGGATGCCCGTCGTGGCTTCTTCCACCACCACAGCGCCACGGACGGCGCCGTCGACCCGGACCGGGGCCGCGGCCGAGACGATCACCGCCTTGCCGTCCGGGCTCCGGCGCCAGCGGCCCTCGGCCCGGCCCGACAGGGCCTCGCTGATTTCCTCGCCCTGCAGGCGCGAGGCGCCTGAGAGATCGTCGCGGAAACGCTGGTGGATCGCCGGCAGGATCAGACGGTACAGGGGATTGACCGAACCGGCATTGACCTGCCGGCTCAACGTCCCCTTGCCGGCCAGCACCTGGCCGCGGTTGTCCAGGACCCAGACCCGGCGGCCGCTGGTCTGCACCAGTTTGTCCAGGATTGCCACCAGGGCCGGGGATGACTGCAGGATCCTGCCCGGGCTTGCGTCGGTGTCGGCGCCGGCCGTGCCTATGGCGGCGGCGACCCTGCGGCCGGACGGATCATCCACGTCGGTGACGATGAAACCGAGCCGCTCGCCGACGGCGCTGACGGGCACGGCGATCTCGAGATTGTAGCCGCCTTCCACCGGCTGCCAGACGCCGCTGATGTTGGTGACGTAGTCGGCCGCCCGGTACTCTACGCCGAACTCATCCGTATTGGTCCTGAGACGGAACGGCCGCGCCCGGCCGGGAGCCGACGGCGAGAAATAACAGCGCTGCAGCCTGCCATTGCCGTCGGTGTAAACCATGACGACGTGATCATTGTCCAGCGCGCCGGGAGTATCCGGCCGCTGGTAGACCAGTTTCTTGTCATGGACCTGGATCAGGATGTAATAGTACTGCCGGTAGCGGCTGATCAGGAACGAGTAGGAAAGGGGATCCGGCCGGTGCGCGCCGGTTTCCTGATAATGCCTGGACCAGTCCAGGTAGGACAGCCAGTCATCAGTGTAGCCGTCCAGCTGCATGGGGTGTTCCAGCTTGTGCACGAAGACGGTCTTGTCCACCGGCTCGGTGCTCACGGGAAACAGGTTGCCGCGCCCCTGCAGGGGGCCGGCCACGGCCCGCGCCGCATCCACCAGCGAGGATTCCAGGGAATCCCTGAGATAGCGCTCCATCTCACGCAGGTATTGAAATCCCACGTAGGGGATGGACAGCACTGCCAGCGACAGCAGCAGCAGCTTGGCCCGGATACTGAATCGAAAACGCGAGCCGGACATGCGGATCAGCTTATCAGGTGCTTTTACTTGTGACTTGTTACTGGTTTTTCCACCGGTATCCCATGCCGTACACCGTGTCGATGCGATCGAAGTCCGGGTCCACCGACTCGAACTTGCGCCGGATGCGTTTCACGTGGGAAGTGACGGTCCCGTCAGCGACGAAGATTTTCGCATCCTCCATCAACTGGTCCCGGTTCTTGACGTGCCCGGGGATCCTGGCCAGGGAATTGACGATCCAGAATTCCGTCAGGGTCAGGTTCACCTCTCGGTCTTTCCAGGTCACCCGCATACTGTTGCTGTCTATGCTGAGATCACCGGCTCGGTGAATTGCGGGACGGCTGTCCTCGCTCTGCAGGGCGTCGATGCGCCGGAACAGGGCGGCGACCCGGGCCAGGATCTGATGCATGGACACCTCCTTGGTCAGGTAATCGTCGGCACCCAGGCGCAGGCCCGAGACCACGTCCAGATCCGAATCCCGGGCCGTGAGGAAGATGATGGGCAGTGCCGGCGACATGCCGCGCAGTTCGCGGCACAGTTCGAAGCCGCCCTCCGCCTCATCGACGAGGGCGATGTCGATAATGGCCAGGTCCGGCAGCTTTTGCCGGAAGGCGCGCAGGGCGCCCGGCCTGTCGGCATAGCCGGTCACGTCGTAGCCCTGTTTCTCCAGGGCCTCTGTGTAGTTCTCCCGAATGGCCGCCTCATCCTCGACCAGTGCCACGCGTTTCGTCATGCCAGCCTGCCTCGATAACCGGTGTTGACGCTACTGTATCCGATCCCGCCGCGGTTGTGACCGCCGCCGGGCCGATTTCCATATTTTCGCCACATTTTATCAGCGAATCTCCCCCATCCCTTCCCTCCGCGGCCACAGCGGCGGTCTTTAATTCCCCCTGACAGTCCAACAATCCGAGGAGACGACCATGATGAAGCGCACCCTGTTAGGCCTTGTATGCCTGTCATTCCTGAGCCTCGCCGCGTATGCGGGCGACGCCGCCCCAAAGCCGGCACATTCCACCCACAAGGACGAGATCGGCCTGGGCGTGGGCGCCCTCATCGGCGGCCTCATAGGCGGACCGCCCGGCG
>JARRRO010000179.1:0-4357 GCA_037380645.1 Gammaproteobacteria bacterium
CCGCGCGGCAAGGAGGCGCCGGAAGGCGACGGTTATATCATCGGACTGTGCAACCGTTATGTCGAAAAACGCACCGACCTGCTGGTCATGGATGCCCAGCACCTGGACGAGGGCCCCATCGCCACGGTCAAGCTGCCGTTCGCCCTGCGCAACGGCATACACGGGCATTGGGTGCCGGGCTATACCCTGCCGGTAAAGTAGTTTCTCTGAACACCCGTTTCTCACCGCGGCGACACAAATAACAAGGGAGAAAACAATTATGCTGGATCTGTATCACTGGGAACCCAACGCCAATTCCGGCAAACCCATCATCGCCTGCCTGGAAAAGGGTGTGGAATTCACCAGCCACTACACCGATCTGCTGAACTTCGATCAGCACGAACCCGAGTACCTCAAGATGAACCCCAACGGCACCATCCCGACCCTGGTGCACGACGGCTACGTGCTGACTGAATCTTCGCAAATGGGGGAATATATCGACGCGGAATTTGCGGGACCGCCGCTGCGCCCCGAGGATCCCTACCTGCGCTGGCGCATGCGCTACTGGACGAAGTATTTCGACAACTTCTTCGGCCCTTCCCTGAGCATGATCGGCTGGAGCATCTTCGTCGGCCCCATGGTCCGGCAGAAGGATCCGAAGGAGCTGCAACGCAAGATCGATCGCATTCCCCTGAAGGAGCGCCGCGTCGCCTGGGAGACGGCCGTCTACAACAAGTTCACCGAGGAACAACTGGCCGAGTCAACGCGCCGGGTGCAGGAAGGGATTGGGGTCTTCGAGAAAGGGCTTGCGGATTATCCCTATATCGCCGGTCCGGAGTATTCGCTGGCGGACATCAATATATTCTGCATGACCTATTCCCTGCCGACAATGCAGGAAGAACACGTGAACTGGGAAAAGACACCGAAGATCATGGACTGGCTGCGCCGGATCTACGGGCGCCCGGCCGTAGACAAAACCTTCGACTACGGCCAGACGCAACTGGCGGAACGCGCCCAGGAGGTCAGGGAAAAGCTCAAGGCCGGCAACTGAGTAATCCGGAACGATTCATGAAATTCACCATGCCAGTCACGCGACCGGCCTGCCGTAACGAAACTTGAGGAAATCAGACATGCTGGAACTCTACCACTGGGAACCCAACGCCGAATCCGCGAAGGTCATGCTGTGCCTGAAGGAGAAGGGTGTGGAATTCAAGAGCCATTACGTGAACATCCTGGAGCTGGAACAGTATTCGAAGGACTTCCTGGCCATCAACCCCGCCGGCCAGGTGCCCGTGCTGGTGCATGACGGGAAGATCCTGACCGATTCGACCCTGATTACCGAGTACATCGAGGAGGCCTTTCCGGAGCCGGTGCTGGCACCGCATGACGGAAAGGGCTGGTACGAGACCCTGTGCTGGGGCAAATACGTCGAGTACAACCTGGACACCTCGGTAAGCACCCTGGGCTGGCACCAGGTCATGGCGCCGAAGATGGCCGGGCAGGATCAGGACAAGCTGCGGAAGAAGGTGGCGGCGATCCCGGTACCGGAACGTAAGGCCGCCTGGGAGGCCGCCGTCAGCGGTGGTTATGGCGAGGAACAGCTGGAGAACTCGCGGCGCAAGATCGGACTGGCGGTGAAACGCATCGAAGAGACCCTGGCCGGCTCCGCCTGGCTCATGGGCAACGCCTATACCATCGTCGACATCGATGCCTTCTCCCTGCTCTGCACACTGCCACGGCTGCTGCCGGACACGGTTAACGCCGGGGACACGCCGGGCATCATGGCATGGCTGCAGCGGATCAACGAGCGACCCGCGGTGCAGGAAACACTGGCCATGCGCAAGACCGGGGAAAATGCCTACGCCCCCGGCCCCGAACACAGCCGCTGGGGCTAAATATCAGTGAGTAGTAAGTAGTAATTTGTGAGTAGAACAGGCCGGCAAAGCTTCGGTCTACTAACTACTTACTACTCACTATTCAATTTTCCCGCTCTGTAGCTGAATCAAGAACCGAGGAACTTCCGGGCCGCCTCCACGGCCTTCTTCTCATCGCGGCTGTCCATGTCCACCTTGGGTGGCACGTTCAGCCCCTTCTGCACCGCCGGCCTTTCGTTGATCTGATCAATCCAGCGCTGCAGGCTGTCCAGGCCGGTGACGTCTATACCGCCCCAGTGCGCGCCCCGGGCCCAGCTGAAGTTGGCGATATCGGCGATGGAATAGTCGCCGGCCAGATACTCATTATCCTTGAGGCGCGTGTCCAGGACCGTCAGCAGGCGCCGGCTCTCCTTCTGGTAGCGATCGATGGCGTAGGGGATCTTCTCCGGGGCGTAGCGGTAGAACACGTTGGCCTGTCCCATCATGGGGCCAAGGTTGCCCATCTGGAACATGAGCCACTGTATGACCAGGGAACGCCCCTTGTCGTCGGACGGCATCAGTTTACCGGTTTTCTCGGCCAGGTAAATCATGATGGCACCGGACTCGAACACCACGAAATCATCATTGTCGTGATCAATGATGGTGGGTATGCGCCCGTTGGGATTCAGCTTGAGGTACCACTCTTCCTTCTGCTGCCTCTCTGACAGCTTGATGTGCCGATATTCATAGGGCAGCCCCAGTTCTTCCAGGGTGATGGAGATCTTCCATCCGTTGGGTGTTTCCGAGGTAAGTAACTCGATCATTCACGGCTCCTTTCCAGTTATGTTTTCCACGTGCTCGCCGGCATATGGTTCTTCAGCCGTACAATGGCTCAAGGGAGTCCGTCCGCGGCCACTGGTTAAACGGTTGTGGAGAAATATTGCAGATGCCGGGTAGCTCCGGAAACGGCCGGCGGTCTCCGACTGGTGAATGCGACTGATGATACCTGAATAACCGCCGGCGGTCATTAAGCCCAGTCCGCTTGACGGCCGGACAGGGATCTCTATAGCCTTGCAGTGACGTGATGATCCGGGGGAAAAACATGCAAGAGGTCAAAGACAAGGTCGCCTTCATCACCGGCGGCGGCAGCGGCATAGGCCTGGGGATGGCCCGTGCCTTCAGTGCTGCCGGCATGAAAGTGATCATCGCCGATATCCGCCGGGACAACCTGGACCGGGCCATGGCCGCCCTGGCTGGGGAGGGTGAAGTCCACGCCATCCAGCTGGACGTGACCGACCGCGAGGCCTTCACCGCCGCCGCCGATGAAGCCGAGCAGGTCTTCGGCCAGGTCCACGTCCTTTGCAACAACGCCGGCATCGGCATCATCGGCCCCCTAAGGCTGGCGACCTGGGACGACTGGGACTGGAACATGAGCGTCAACCTCGGCGGGGTCATCAACGGCATACAGACCTTCCTGCCGCGCATGCTGGCCCATGGCGAGGGCGGCCACATCGTCAACACCGCCTCCACCGGCGGCCTCTATGCCCACGGCGGCGCCGGCCTGTACTGCACCGCCAAGTTCGCCGTGGTGGGCCTGTCCGAGGCCCTGCGCGGAGAACTGGCCGAAGAGGGCATCGGCGTGTCCGCCTTCTGCCCCGGCCCCACGGAAGGCAGGCTGGTGGAGAGCGGCAAGACCCGGCCCGCGCACCTGTCCCATACCGGCTACGCCGAGATCGAGAAACAGCGGCAGCAGCGGGCGGGTTATCTGGACGAGGTCAGGATGCCGGCCCTGGAAGCGGGCCGGCGCGTGCTGGAAGGGATACGCCACAATGATCTTTATATCATCACTCACCCGGAATTCCGGGACGGCATCCGGGCGCGTTGTGATGCCATCCTGGAGGCGGTACCGCAATACGCCCCGGATCCGAAGCGGGTCAAGGCCATCTCCTTCCTGCTTTCCAACCCCATCTACGACTACCGGCGCGAGGTGGACTGAACCGTCGCCTCCCTGCCCGACAAGGCGGAACCAGACATGAACAAAGACAGAGATTACCTGAGGATCGCCACCGAGGAGGCCTGGGCCCCGGCCGAGATGCTGCAGATGTGGCGCAAGGTCCTTAAAGACAAGTCCTTCGACGACCCCGGCTTTCACAGCCTGTGGGGCTTTTTCCTGGAGAGCAACGTCGGCTTTACCAACACCATCGTGGAGCAGCTGCAGGACCTCGGCGAGAGGCGCCTCAACGACATGGATAGTTCGGGCATAGACAAGCAACTGCTGCTGCTTACCGCCCCCGGGGTGCAGGTCTTCGATAAGGCCACTGCCGTCTCTCTGGCTGCCTCCAGCAACGACGAGGCGGCCGAGGCCTGCCGCAGCCACCCGGATCGCTACGACGCCCTGGCCGCGGTGGCCCCCCAGGACCCCGCCGCAGCGGCGCAGGAACTGGAGCGCGCGGTGAACAAACTGGGTCTTAAGGGCGCCGTCGTCAATTCCCACCCCGACGGGGAGTACCGGGACGATCCCAAAT
>JARRRO010000180.1:0-6501 GCA_037380645.1 Gammaproteobacteria bacterium
GTCAGGGTCCGCGCCTCGGTGATGAAGCGGGTCAGGCCCCACATGAAATCCTCATTGTGATCCTCGGAGAGGGGCTGGATGGACAGGTCGGCGCTGCGTGCGCACAGCGCGCTGGGCATGTATTCCTTGACGGCGACCGGCCGGTCTAGATTGATGTCATGGGCCAGATAGGTGATGCCAAACGCCCCCTGGCCCAGAACGCGTTCGATCCGGTACCAGTGCAGGTCGTAGCCCGCCGCGAGTGCGTTGAGAAGCTCTTTACTGCCCATCCGATGTGCCACATGCTCTGTTTAGGACTATTCTCTATCTTATTATAGAGTTTTGTTATCGAACTATCCTCTACAGCAAGATTGTTGTCACAGTTTATTGTTAATTAACTGTTTTTCTGTTAATCAATGGTTTTGCGCCGGGACCCGCCGGCGCCGCCGTCAATGCTGGGGATATCATGAGGTCGGAGGTATAACACCATGATTTACCAGTGGTTATGCTTGGTGTGCCTTACGACGCATACCGTTGCGCCGAGTATAATATGACGGAATCGGCGATCCTTAACAGGGGGAATTAATGGGCAGAAATGACAGCGTATCGGGCCGGGTATGGCAGCGTTCGCCGGATGAAGTCCAGCAGCGCTTCGCCATGTTCATCGATGGTGCATGGACGGCGGCGGAGTCCGGCGAGACCTTTAGCTGCGTGGATCCCTATACCGAGGAGGCGTGGGGGCAGATACCCCTGGCCGGCGCCGGGGACGTGGACCGGGCGGTGACGGTTGCCCGCCACGCGTTCGACAAAGGTGACTGGCCGCGCCTGCCCGCCTCCCGCCGCGCTGCGTTGCTGCGCCGGCTGGCCCGGTTAATCGAGGACAACGCCGATCTGCTGGCCTACCGGCAGATCCGGGAAAATGGCAAGCTGATCAGCGAAATGCGCCCCGGTTCCGATGTCCTGGCCGCGGCTTGCCATTATTTCGCCGGCCTGGCCGAGAGCAGCCACGGCCTGACCCTGCCGGCCAGTATCCCGGACATGGTCACCTACACCGTGCGCGAGCCAGTGGGCGTGGTTGCCGCGATCACACCGTGGAACTCACCGCTGCTGCTGCTGGGCTGGAAACTGTTCGCCGCCCTGGCCGCGGGCAATACGGTGGTGGTCAAACCATCGGAAGTGACCCCCACCTCCACTCTGCTGCTGGCCGAGCTGATCCTGGAGGCCGGATTCCCACCGGGGGTGGTCAACGTGGTCACCGGCTACGGAACCCCCGCCGGCGAGGCCCTGGTCAGGCATCCCTTTGTTGATAAGATCGCCTTTACCGGCTCCACGGCCACCGGCAAGGCCATCGCCGCGGCCGCCGCTGAACGTAATGCCCGCGTCTCCCTTGAACTGGGTGGCAAGTCCCCCAACATCGTCTTTGCCGATGCCGATATCGACAATGCCGTGAACGGCGTCATGGCCGGGATCTTCGCCGCCAGTGGCCAGAGCTGCATGGCCGGTTCCCGGGTCCTGGTTCAGGATCGCGTCTATGATAAAGTTGCCGCACTGCTGGCCGAGCGCGGCAGCCGCATGCGTCCGGGTGATCCCCTGGACCCGGCTACGCAACTGGGGCCCGTGGCCTCGCGGGCGCAGCTGGACAAGATCCTGGGCTATTTCGAGATTGCCAGGGAGGAGGGGCCGGAGGNNNNCACGGGCTTTTTCGTTGCACCCACAGTATTCGGTAACGTGGACAATCGCTGCCGCGTGGCCCGGGAGGAGATCTTCGGTCCGGTGATAGCCCTGATCCGCTTTTCGAACGAGGATGAGGCCCTGAGTATCGCCAACGACACCCGCTACGGCCTGGCGGCCGGCGTCTGGACCGCCGATGTGCAGCGTGCCCACCGTGTGGTATCAAGGCTGCGCGCCGGGACCGTATGGGTAAACAACTATCGCATGGTGTCGTATGCGGTTCCTTTCGGGGGCTTCAAAGAGAGCGGCCTTGGCCGCGAGATCGGCCCGGAGGCCTTGCATGAATACACGGAGGTCAAGAGCGTCTGGATCGATACAGGCAGCCGGATTAATTTCCCACCGGGTGAATAATGATGAAAAAGAACGATACTGAAGCAGACTACGACCTCGTCGTCATCGGCTGCGGCGCGGCGGGCCTGTCGGCGGCGGTCAGTTATGCCGCCGAAGCGAAGGGGCAGGGCCGTACAGCGCGTATCGCCGTGCTGGAGCGCGCCGACCGGGAAGGGCGGGGCGGGGCCACACGCTGGACCAGCTCCTGGTTCCGCATCACCGCAGACCGTCAGCTGGATCCAGCCTTTAGCAGGACCATGGAAGAGGTCTCTGGCGGCGGCCTGGGCATGCCCAAGGGCGGCGGCGTCGCCATCGTCGACGGCCTGGCCGGGGTGGTGGATCGCACCGATGGAGCGGAGATCCTGTACCAGACCGAGGCGGTGCGCCTCAGTATCTCGGATGAGGGGCATGTGGACGGCGTCATGGTGCGCGGCCGCGACGGGTTGCTGCAGCGGCTGGGAGCGAACGCCGTGGTCATCGCCTGCGGCGGTTTCGAGGGCAACCCGGAGATGCTGACCCGCTATCTGGGAGCGCGCGCCTGTGACCTGCCGGTGATCGCCCCCACCCTGAAGAACAACCGCGGCGACGGCCTGCGCATGGCCCTGGAAGTGGGCGGCGACAGCGCCGGCCAGTTCGACATGTTCCACGGCGAGCCGGTGGACGTGCGCAGCGCAAAGCCCGACGCCGTTCTCTATGCCTTTCCCTACGGCATCGTGGTGAATCGCCATTGCCGTCGCTTCTTCGACGAGGGCAAGGACAGCTTCGATGCCACCTTCGAGGCCATCGCCTTTGAGATCTGGCGCCACCAGGAGCAGGAGGCTTATTTCATCGGCGACCGGACCACTCTGGGAATCCCCAACGTAAAGGAGATCATCCTCAGCGATCAGCCGCCGGTTACTGCGGATACCCTGGAGGAACTGGCCGGGCAACTGGGGCTGGACGCCAGCGCCCTGGCGGCCACCGTGGCCGAGTACAATGCCGCCGCCGGGCCGGAAGAGTTCAACCCCCTGGTGCGCGACGGCAAGGCGGCCAGCGGCCTGGACGTGCCCAAGTCCAACTGGTGTTTCCCCCTGGAATCGCCGCCGTATATCGCCTATCCCCTGACCTGTGCCATCACCTTCACCTTCGGCGGCATCCGCACCGACAGCCGGGCCCGGGTCATCAGCCCGGCCGGCACCGTCATCCCCGGCCTGTACGCCGCCGGCGAGGTTACCGGGCTGTATTACCACAGCTACCCTGCGGGGACCTCGGTGCTGCGCGCGGCCACCTTCGGTCGCCTGGCCGGCGCCCATGCCGCGGCCGCTCATCAGGGCGGGGAGTGAAGCCATGCAGGTGATCGACATTAATACCGTTCCCGAGGAGGAAATCCCCCACGTCCGGCAGGGGGTGTTCCGCAGCCGCAAGCTGCTCACGGGGGAAGCGGGCAGCCCGGACAATTTCGCCCTGCAGCTGGTGTCCCTGCCCGAGACCTATGACTCCCCCCGGCACCGGCACAACTTCGACCAGGTCCGCTACCAGATCGAGGGAGAGTTCGATTTCGGCAGCGATGGCAAAATGCAGCCGGGCAGCATCGCCTATTTCCCCGAGGCAACCCGTTACGGGCCTCAGGCAGGTCGCGGGAGGAGCCTCACCCTGGTGCTGCAGTTTGGCGGTGCCAGCGGCAGCGGCTACATCTCCGCGCAGCAGTACGCCCGGGCCATGGAGGAGCTGTCCCGGCAGGGAAGTTTCGACAAAGGCGTCTACACCCGCACCGGGGAGGACGGCGGCAGGGTCAACCAGGACGCTTACGAGGCAGTGTGGGAACGGGTCAACGGACGGCGCCTGGAATATCCGAAGCAACGTTACGCCCGTCCCGTGTTCATGGAACCGGAGAACTTCGACTGGGTAGCTGTCCCCGAACATACCGGTGTGCAGTGCAAGCTGCTGGGGGTGTTCTCCGAGCGCGGGACCCGCATCGCCCTGTACCGCCTGCACGCGGGGGCGACCCTGCCGCTGGAAGACAATGCCATCTATTTCGTCGACGACGGCAGCGGCGAGGTGGACGGGCGGCCCTATGGCAGGTACACCACCATCCACCTGGATCCGGGAGAGGGCGCCGTCGCCACGGCCTCCGCCGAAAGCGTATTCCTGCAACTGGGACTGCCCCGCTTCGATTAAGAGGGGGCCGTCGATTTCAAACACGTCCGGACGGCTGTTGATGTAGACTGTCGGGCTTTCATTCGCCGACCGGACCGAAGCAATGCGTGAGAGGCTGGAGAGATCCACCCGCCTGATGACCGAAGGCTCCATCGTCCGGGCGCTGTTCACCATCGCCTGGCCCATCGTCTTCGCCAACACCCTGCATACCGCCTATCAGCTTATTGATACCTTCTGGGTGGGCCGACTGGGCGCGGTGGCGGTGGCGGCGGTGTCCGTGTGCTATCCCCTGATCTTCCTGTTCCTCGGGGTGGGCTTCGGCCTGTCCATCGCCGGTTCGGTGTTCGTCTCCCAGTTCGCCGGCGCCCGCCAACACGACCGGGTCAACCACATCGCGGCCCAGATCCTCCTGGTCATGGTCCTGGTGGCGCTCTCTCTGTCGGTCCTGGGCATTGCCGTTGCCGGGCCGGTGCTGCACCTGATCGGCGTTAAGGGCGGCGTCTTTGAAAATGCTCTTGCCTATCTTCGGATTTCCTACCTGGGACTGGTCCTGAGCTACGGCTTCATCATCTTTCAGTCCCTGCTCAGGGGTGTGGGGGAGGTGCGTTTTCCCCTGTACGTCATTTCCACCACCGTGCTGCTCAACGCCGGCCTGGATCCCCTTTTCATTTTCGGCGGGGGCCCCCTGCCGGGGGCCGGCGTCGCCGGCGCCGCCTATGCCACCGTCGTAACCCAGGCCCTGGCCGCGTTCGTCGGCATCGCCGTCCTGTTCAGCGGCCGTTACGGTATCCATCTGAGAAACCGCGATTTCATCCCCGACCTCCCGCTGATCCGGCGCGCCGTCATGGTGGGCTTGCCGGCATCCCTGGAACAGTCCAACCGCACCCTCGGCACCCTGATGCTCACATTCCTGGCTACCGGCTTCGGCACCATCGGTCTGGCGACCCTGGGGCTGGGCATGCGCATCCTCAGCTTCATGTTCATTCCCGCCCTGGGCCTGGCCATGGCCACCGCCACCATCGTCGGGCAGAACATCGGGGCTGGTAACCTGCGGCGGGCCAGGGAGGTGGCCCGCCTCAGCGGCTGGGTGGCTTTCTGGTCGCTGAACTTTGTGGCACTGCTGTTCTTCGCCTTCGCGCCGCATATCGTCCGTTTTTTCGTGCCCGGTGACGAGGACCTCATCGCCTCCGGGGCGGAATTCGTTCACATCGTGTCCCTGTCCTTCGGTATCATCGCTGCCCAGCAGGTGTTGCTGGGGGCGTTCCGGGCCGCCGGCGGCACCGCCACCGCCATGGTTTTCTCCATGGTCGCCATGTGGGTGCTGCAGTTTCCCATCTCCTGGTTTCTTTGCCTGCATACCACGCTGGGGGTGACCGGTATCTGGTGGGGCTTCCCTATCGGCAACGCTATCGCAGCCGCTCTGGTCCTGGCCTGGTTCCGGCGCGGCAGCTGGCTGCAAAAGGGACTGATAGGCATGGCGGGTCCGGTACGGGAGCGGCTGCAACTGCAGGTACTGGAAGAGGCGGCCGGCGATGATGAATACATCGGCTGATCACTGCTGACCCGGTTTCGCCGATGTTTTCATCCAGTGAAACAGATAGCACGAGAATAAACAAACTGGTGAGGGCTGAGGTGTATCAACCTCCCAGCGTCTCACCCCTCACAACCTCACCCCTCACCCAATAAGGTCTCGACGCCGGGATAGGACTCGCGGGTGATGAGGTAGCGGCGCGCCACTTTCCCCAGTCCCCGGTCCTGCCGCAGCGCCGCGACGGCCGTCGCCGCATCCAGGATCCGCGTCCCGCCCACTGCGGTCACGCCGCGCTGGAACAGGGGGTCCGGGAGGAAGCTGGCGGTGGGGCCGACGACGACCACGGCCTCGGCCCCATCGGTGCGGGCGAGGACCTCGTCGATGGAATCGTTGAGCAGGGTGGCGGCCGTGCACAACACCTTGTTGCAGGCCTCGAGGTCATCGACATCCAGGCTGACGGTCACGTTGCCGTCCCGGCCGGCGAACCGGGATTTTTTCTCGATGACGGTCACCCTGATCCCCGAGTCCCGCAGTCGTTCCACCAGGGACGGGAAATACCCGACCATTCCCAGGTGATCGCCGCCGGCCAGTGCCAGTGAGCCCATGGAATCGGCGGCCGCCTCCGGGCAGTAGCCGGCCCGCTTGAAGACGTACTGGCTGATGGCGTTGGTCGCGGCCATGCCCAGGGATCGAGAGGCATCGTCAACGCTTTTAAGGAGTTCGGTCAGCTCGAGGGAAGGGCGGCCGGCCAGGTCCCGCTCCGAAAACCGCCGGGTCATGCCCTGCTGGGATTC